>LIAM01000063.1 GCA_001438925.1 Actinobacteria bacterium BACL15 MAG-120619-bin91
GCCAACCGCCGGTCAGGGTCAAAGTCTGGTTAAGAAGTTAGATGATTTAGAGATGTATTTAAAGGCGCTGGAATACCATCCAAAGGTCGGTATCTGTCTAGATACCTGCCATGTATTTGCGGCAGGACATGACATCTCGGTTAAGGGCGGCATGAGCGCAACCATTGATCTATTGGTTGAGGTTGCAGGAATCGAACGCTTTCAATTGGTGCATGCAAATGATTCGATGGATGTGTGTGGGGCGCTCAAGGATCGCCATCAAAATATTGGAGATGGCCACATCGGTGTTGATCCATTTAAGGAGTTACTGTCTCACCCAGCTGTTGCAAATGCACCGTTAATTCTTGAAACACCTGGACAGGAACTAGAACATGGCAAGGAAGTTGCCTTGCTGAAGAAGTTGCGCGGCTAATGTCTGCCCGTCATCAACTTCAACTCAAATTAGCACCATGGGCCTTGCTCTCGGTCGCGGCAGCCTGGGGCTTTGCCTTCGTAGTCATGAAGGATGCGATTGAGCGCCAGAGTGTCAACAACTTTCTCTTTACTCGATTCTCTTTAGCTGTCCTTGTCATGTTATTGATTCGCCCGCAAACGGTGAAGCATTTCAATAAGGATCTGTTGCAACGCGGATCATTAGCTGGGGTTTTCTTAGGCCTGGGGTATATCGCTCAGACACTTGGTCTGGAACGAACAGGTGCGGCAATAACTGGATTCATCACAGGTTTGTATGTAGTTCTCACACCAGTTTTAGCCTGGCTGGTATTGAAGGAGAAGATCACTCGCTTTGTTTGGCTCTGCATCATGCTTGCAACGGTGGGCTTGGGTTTGCTATCAATTCGAGGATTCTCAGTTGGTATTGGCGAAATGTTTGTCTTAGCAAGTGCCTTTTTATTCGCAGCTCACATTATCGCTTTGAGTAAGTGGTCATCGGGACGTGATGTTTATGCGATGACAGTAATTCAGCTAGCGATGTGCGCAATCTTGTCGGGAGTTGCATCGATTCCAGGGGGATACTCTGCGCCACCTGATTTGGGTGTGTGGGCGGTAGTTGTCTTTACTGCGGTCTTTGCAACCGCTATCGCCTTCATCGTCCAAACATGGTCACAGGCACATATGAGCGCAACAAAGGTTGCTGTCATTTTGACCATGGAGGTTGTTTTTGCCGCACTCTTTGCGATCCTTTTCGGAGGCGAAATACTTACGCTTCAAAGCGCGATAGGTGGAGTTTTAGTTGTTATCGCAATGTATTTGATCGTACTGAAGGAATAGAAGTAGGCTCATCTAATGGCAATTGATCTTCGTAGCGACACAGTGACCCGTCCATCGGCGGCGATGCGCGAGGCGATTGCACAAGCACCTGTTGGTGATGATGTCTACAGCGATGATCCAACAGTTAATTCTCTTGAAGAACGAGTTGCAGCACTCTTTGGAAAAGAAGCCGGAGTTTTCACACCCACTGGCTCATTAGCTAATCAGTTAGCTATTCGAATGTTGGTCGCTCCTGGTGAAGAGTTAATCGCTGAAACAAATAGCCACATAGTTCGGGCAGAGCTGGGCGCGGCAGCGGTTTTTAGTGGAATCACTACACGTACCTTTCCAGCCAAAAATGGCCTGCTGAAGGCTACAGATGCTTTAGAAATAGCACGCCCTAACAGCGGGCCGTACCTAGTATCAACGACTGCGATCGCTGTTGAAAATACCCACAACTTTGGCGGCGGAACAGTTCAACCAATTACTGAAATTGCTGCTCTTCGCAAAGGTGCAGATGAGTTAGGTCTTGCTCTGCACTTAGATGGTGCTCGCATCTGGAACGCACACATTGCATCTGGTGTCTCCTTCACTGAGTATGGAAGGTACTTCGACACAATCTCTGTGTGCTTATCAAAGGGTTTAGGTGCGCCAATTGGCTCGGTAATGCTTTCAACTAAGGAGCGTGTAGGAAAAGCACGTGTGTGGCGCAAACGTTATGGCGCAGGAATGCGTCAGGTTGGTTTACTAGCAGCTGGTGCTCACTTCGCACTTGACAATAATATTGAGCGGTTAACTGAGGATCACCGGCGTGCTCAAGAGTTAGCTGTTGCGATCGCAGCAATTGATTCTTCATTAATCGATCCAACAACTGTTCACACAAATATAGTCGGCTTAGATCTGACAGCACTTCCAATTACCGCAGCTGAACTTGCAGTGCGTTGCAAGGATGCAGGTTTATGGATTAGTGCACTTGGTCCACAGTATGTGCGCCTTGTTACTCATCTTGATTTTGATGATGCACAGTGTGCTGAGGCGATTGAAATTTTAAAGAAAGCCCTCGTGGCTTAAGAGCCACCGCTTCTTATCAATACCGTAGGCGTAATTTCCTAGCGCTCCCCCTGTTTTTACAACTCGGTGGCAGGGAACAACCAGCATGATCGCATTGTTAGCACATGCACTTCCAGCTGCACGAACCGCTGCAGGGCTTCCAGCTTTTTCTGCTAAATCTGAGTATGACCAAGTTTTACCTGGAGTGATCTTACGCATCGCTTTCCAGGCTGCTTGCGAAAAGGCAGCCCCTGATTGTCGAACCTGGATTCCATTGAGGGCGGTGAGATCCCCATCAAAGTAATCATCGATGAGCTCAGAGATAACTGGAATTGATTTAACAATCTTTACATCTTTTCCTGCTTTGAAAGCTGATGGCGTAGAAAGATTTGCACCGATCAAAATTTGATCATCGGCCAATAAGTTGAGTGTGCCTACAGGGGTCTTGTGAGATGTTAAGAAGAATGGCACTGACCAAAATTAGCGATCGCGCAACATTTCAGCAACTAAGAAGGCAAGCTCCAGGGATTGAGCGTGATTAAGACGTGGATCGCACGCTGTTTCATACCGTGAAGCAAGATCCTCATGTGAAATCTCTTCGCCGCCGCCAACACATTCGGTGACATCATCACCAGTTAACTCAATGTGGACTCCACCAGGATGTGTTCCCAGCGCCTTATGTACCTCGAAGAATCCCTTTACCTCATCCATAACATCATCAAAGCTACGGGTCTTGTACCCCGACGGTGCCTCATATGTATTGCCATGCATGGGATCGCAGACCCACAACACCTTGGCACCTGATTTTGTAACGCCATCAACTAGCGCCGGCAAGATTTCGCGGATGTTCTTTGCACCCATACGAGTTATAAAGGTAATTCGTCCAGGCTCGCGGTTTGGATCTAACTTGTCGATCAAAGCAAGTGCATCTTCTACCGTGGACTTTGGCCCAAGCTTGATACCAATTGGATTGCGAACCTTTGATGCGAAATCAACATGTGCACCATCAAGCTGTCGTGTTCGCTCACCAATCCAGATGAAGTGGCCTGAAACATCGTAGGCATCTCCGGTTCGTGAATCGATACGGGTCAAGGCCTTTTCATACTCCATGATGAGCGCTTCATGGCTTGCAAAGAAATCAACTGATTTAAAGCTTTCAGGATCTACCCCTGCTGATTTCATAAAGGCAAGAGCGCGGCCAATCTCATTAGCCATCTGCTCGTACCGATCGCCCACCTTTGAATCGCGGATGAAACCCTTATTCCATTCATGAACCTGGCGAAGATCTGCAAAACCACCTTGTGTAAATGCACGAACCAGGTTGAGGGTTGCAGCTGATGTGTTGTAAACACGAACCAAGCGCATTGGATCTGGTGTACGTGCACTTTCAGTAAATTCAATATCATTAACAGCATCGCCACGGTATGCAGGGAGTTTTACATCACCACGGGTTTCAAAGTCGCTGGAACGTGGCTTTGCAAACTGCCCCGCCATACGGCCAACTTTGATAACTGGAAGGCTTGAGTAGTACTGTAAAACCGCAGCCATTTGAAGAATTGTTTTAATACGATTTCTAATTGAATCAGCCGTGGCTGATGCAAAAGTTTCTGCACAATCGCCACCTTGTAACCAAAATGCTTTTCCTTCTGCAGCTAGCGCGATTCGAGCTTTGAGATCATCACACTCACCAGCAAACACCAATGGTGGCAGAGCTTTTAGCTCTGCGACCGCAGCTTTAACTTGTGGACCATCTGGTCCACCTGGCCAGGTTGGTTGCTGTGCAGCAACGAGGCCAGGTGTGAACAGAGTGTCTAACTGTGTGCTCGAAGTCGAGTTCATTGGAGAAGTCTAGAGAGTTCAATGGTGATTGCGCGGGGCAATTATCCGAAGAAGATCTCTGATTCCTTGTATAGCTCAAGAGGAACTGTCTTTAGCTTTTCAGTCGCGGTTGCAAGTGGAACGCGAGCGATGTTGGTGCCGTGAAGGGCAACCATCTTGCCCCAGTCACCCTCATGAGCGGCTGTAATTGCATGGAGACCAAAGCGGGTAGCTAGGACACGGTCAAAGGCTGTTGGAGTTCCACCACGTTGGATGTGACCCAGTACAGAGGTACGTGCCTCTTTGCCTGTCTTCTCTTCAATCTGCTTTGCAAGCCAGTCACCGATACCTGAAAGCTTGACGTGACCAAATGAGTCAAGGGTTTGATCCTTAACAACCATGTCACCATCTTGAGGAATTGCACCCTCGGCGATCACGATGATTGGTGCGTAGTGAGACTTGAAACGGGATTCAACCCATTCGCAAACCTTGTCGACAGAGAACTTCTGCTCTGGAATCAAGATACATGTAGCTCCACCTGCAAGGCCTGAGTGAAGCGCGATCCAACCTGCGTGACGTCCCATAACTTCAACGATTAATGCACGATGGTGAGATTCAGCAGTTGTGTGTAGACGGTCAATTGCTTCAACTGCAATATTTACAGATGTGTCAAAACCAAATGTGTAATCGGTGTTATTAAGATCGTTGTCGATCGTCTTTGGAACACCAATCACCTTGACGCCTAACGCATCAAGTTTGGTGGCAACACCAAGAGTGTCTTCTCCACCAATTGCGATCAATGCATCGATGCCAGCTTTCTCAAGGTTTTCCTTAATCTTTTCTACGCCACCCTCGATTTTGAATGGGTTTGTGCGTGATGAACCAAGAATGGTTCCACCCCGAGGCAAGATTCCACGAGTTGTCTCAATGTTCAAAGGCATAGTCAGACCCTCAAGCGGTCCCTTCCAACCATCACGGAATCCAACAAACTCGTGACCGTACTCTTTAACACCTTTACGAACTACTGCGCGGATAACCGCGTTAAGACCAGGGCAATCTCCGCCGCCAGTGAGGACACCAATACGCATGATTTACTCCAACAATTTTATCGTTTGATTGAGTGGCTCAAATACTTTCCGCCACCTGTGGTCAACGCTGACTGGCACAGTCTAGCCTTGCCCCATGGCTAATCAACAACTCATCGCCGGCGTGGACTCCTCAACCCAATCTGTGAAGGTTGTTATTCGCGATGCTCACACAGGTGCGTTAGTACGCCAAGGACGCGCCTCCCACCCCGATGGCACAGAGGTTGATCCATCACATTGGCTGACTGGATTGAATTCAGCCTTTGCCGATGCAGGTGGATTAGCTGATGTTGAAGC
>LIAM01000064.1 GCA_001438925.1 Actinobacteria bacterium BACL15 MAG-120619-bin91
TAATCTTGGCGAACGTTTTATGTTCAAGTACATCCCAGATGTATTTAAAGACAAGTACGCAGATAATGAGGAGGAAGCAGATCGTTGGTATGTAGATCAGGACAACAACCGTCGTCCTCCAGAGCTACTTCCACGTGATGAGGTTGCACGCGCAATTAACAGCGAGGTTAAAGCTGGTCGCGGAACAGAACATGGTGGTGTATTCCTCGATGTTTCAAAGCGGTTATCTGCCGAAGTTATTAAGAAGCGCCTTCCATCTATGTGGCATCAGTTCTACGAGTTAGCAGGAGTAGATATCACCAAGGAGGCGATGGAGGTTGGTCCTACCTGCCACTATGTAATGGGTGGCGTTGAGGTAGAGCCAGATACAGCCGCCGCTGTCGGTGTTCCAGGGCTCTTTGCCGCAGGTGAAGTTGCTGGCGGAATGCATGGTTCCAACCGTCTTGGTGGAAACTCATTGTCAGATCTTTTGGTTTTTGGTCGTCGTGCCGGAATGGGCGCGGTTGAGTACTTAAAGAACAACCGCGCTAATCCTGTAAGTGATGAAACTATTCATGCAGCGGCTGCAAAGATTCAAGCCCCATTTGATCGTCAGGGTGGAGAAAACTCTTACTCGCTACACGCTGAGCTGCAAGAGGTGACACATAACCTTGTCGGAATCATTCGCACAGGTGCAGAGTTAAAGGAAGCGATTGTGAAAATTGCTGAGATTAGAAAACGCAGCGCAAATGTTGCAGTAACTGGTGGACGTAAGTTCAACCCAGGTTTCCACTTGGCATTTGATTTGGACAATATGTTGTTAGTTGCAGAAAGCACAGCTAAATCCGCTGATTCCCGTGAAGAGTCACGCGGTGGTCACACACGTGATGACTTCCCAGGAATGGATAACAAGTGGCGTCAGGTTAACCACATCTCATCTTTTGATGGTGAAAAGGTAAATGTTCGCAAACAAGCCTTACCACCAATGCCAAAGGAGCTCTTTGAACTCTTTGACATTCACGAGTTGGAGAAGTACATGACACCGGAAGAAACCTCGAAGGGCGGTTCCAACTAATGGCGCGCAATATCAAACTTCGCATCTGGCGTGGAGATTCAACCGATGGCGGTCTCAAAGATGTTGTAGTTGAGGCTAACGAGGGTGAGGTAGTCCTTGATGTAATCCACCGTGTTCAAGCAACACAGATGGGTGACCTAGCGGTTCGCTGGAACTGTAAGGCTGGCAAGTGTGGATCTTGTTCTATGGAGATCAACGGAAAGCCACGTCTGGCATGTATGACACAGGTTGCATCATTTGGTGAAGAGGAAACAATCACAGTTACTCCACTTCGTGCATTTCCGATTATTAAAGATCTAGTTACAGATGTCTCCTTTAATTACAGAAAAGCTATGGAAGTTCCAGCTTATGAACATCCAAAAAACCTTGCCCCAGGTGAGGCACGCATGGAGCAGATCGATGTGGAGCGCTCACAAGAGTTCCGCAAGTGCATCGAATGCTTCCTCTGCCAAGATGTTTGCCACGTTGTACGCGATCATGAAGAGAATAAAAAGTCTTTTGCTGGCCCACGTTTCTTTATCCGTATCGCAGAGTTAGATATGCACCCTCTGGATACCTTGAAGAATCGCAAGAAGGCGGCGCAAGAAGAGCATGGTCTTGGAATGTGTAACATCACCAAGTGCTGTACTGAAGTATGTCCAGAGCACATCAAGATCACTGATAACGCGATCATTCCTATGAAGGAGCGTGTTGCAGATATTAAGTATGATCCAGTTCGTTGGTTAGGATCAAAGATTCGCAAGCGCGAGGGCCTATAATCGCTGCATGAAGTTATTGGTTCGTTGGGCGGCTTTAGCTCTATCTTTTTGGGTAGCAACTGCGCTGATTCCAGGAATCGATGTGCAGGGCGGATTTACAACTTATTTGTGGGTTGCACTTCTCTTTGGACTACTTAACGCAACCCTTGGCTCTTTGCTCAAACTACTAACTCTTCCTGCGGTGATTCTAACCTTAGGCTTATTCCTAGTTGTTGTAAACGCAGCGATCTTGATGTTGGTAGCGCGCTGGAGCGATAGTTTAGAGGTTAAGAGCTTTTGGTCTGCGATCTTTGCAGCGATAGTGATCTCGATAGTTACCAGGGTTGTCACCAGTATTAATAAGAAAACTGGACCATTCTGAACTCGCTGCTTTTAGTATCAATTGGTGGCGTTGCAGGAACTCTGACACGTTACGGAATCGGGGCAATCTTTTCGGATGATCGTCAAGGAACTCTGATCGCAAATATTGCAGGTGTGGCTTTAGCTTCAGCACTGCTAGTCCTGATGGAGCGCCGTGGGACCCTTCAATTACGCATACTTTTGTTGCCTGGCTTCTGCGCAGGATTTACTACCTTTTCAGCTATAACTGTGAACGCCCTAGAACCAAGAGGTGGTGGAGCCTATTTTCTTGCACAAAATATTCTCTTTTCGCTAATTGCTGTAATTATCATGTTGCCTTTGGCCCGTAAGTTAATTCCGGTGCGCTCATGAAGCTAGCGCTCATACTTTTAGGTGCTGCTATTGGTGGCCCCGCACGTTTTGTTATTGATCAAAAGATTCGCAGCTATACAACCAAACCATATGGAATCTTCGCAGTAAATATCATTGGATCCTTTCTTCTAGGCTTAACATTTGCAGGCAGTCAAGTAGGCCTTGGACTCTTTGTTTTAGGTTTTGCTGGCGCATTTACAACCTGGTCAACCTTTATGTTGGATATCTACCTTGCATACGAGTCAAAGAGATACAAGGAAGCGGCAACAAACCTATTTGTGTCCTTAGGTATTGGCTTACTTGCTGCGTGGATCGGTTTGCAGTTAGCGCAGTGATGCCATCCAGGCCTCAATCTCATCTGGGTGATGAGGAATATGCTCACTTAAGTTCAAGCAGCCATCTTCAGTAACAACAACATCATCTTCGATTCGAATACCAATTCCACGGTATTCAGCTGGAAATAGTTCATCATCAGGTTGGATGTAGAGACCAGGCTCAACTGTTAAACACATTCCAACCTCTAAGATGCCATCGCGATACTGCTCTGCGCGCGCATGGGCACAATCATGAACATCCATTCCAAGCATGTGGCTGACGCCATGCAGTGTCCACCGTTTATGTAATCCAACAGCTGGATCCATAATTTCATCTAGGCTCATTGTAAGAATTCCCATATCAATTAAACCTTGTGCCAAAACTGTGTGGCTTGCCCTGTTAATACTTAAAAACTTTTCACCAGGTTTAACCGCTGCTATTCCAGCCTTTTGGGCCTCGTAAACCAGCATGTATAAGGCACGTTGCGCAGGTGTGAACTTTCCACTTATTGGCAGGGTTCTAGTGATATCTGCTGTGTAGTACGAATCAAGTTCTACACCTGCATCTAAAAGAATTAGATCACCATTTCTTACATCGCCATCATTGCGGTTCCAATGAAGTACACAGGCATGAGAACCAGAGGCGGCGATTGTGTTGTAGCCAAGGTCATTACCTTCAATGCGTGCACGTCCAAAGAAGGCGGCCTCAACTACACGTTCTCCGCGCGGAGTCGCAACAGCGGCAGGCAGTGCGCGAATAACATCATTAAAGCCACGATGTGTTGCATCGACAGCCTTTTGCATCTCGGCAACTTCATACTCATCTTTGATCAAGCGAGCAACTGAGACAAACTCAACTAGCTCCGCAGCTCGTGGATGCTCCTTAACCGTTTCATCTACCAGTTCATCAAAACCATGCAGCGCGGCAGACTTCTTGTTCTTTAAAAACTTTTGAAGCTCTGCAACCTCACGGACCTCTATTCCATAACGCTGCGCTGCTTCATCGGTTGTAAAGCGACGGCCAACCCACAGTTCACCATTTTTTGCATCGGTATAAAAGGCTGAGGTATCACGGGTAGAGCGTGGATTGATAAACAAAATCGGAGTATGTCCACCATCAGCTGGATCCATGACAAGGACTGAATCAGGGTGCGCTTCCACACCTTGAACACCGGTGTAGTAAGCAAATGCTGTGTGCGGGCGATACAAGTAATCGGTGTCATTGCTGCGTTGCTTTGGTCCACCACTTGGAATTACTAGGCGAACACCGGTAAATGCTGCAGATAATTCGGCACGTCGACGAACACAATGAGAGACAACTTCATCTTGGGTAATTCCAGTTAAAGGTGTTGGTGCCCATCCGCTCTTCATAAACTCCGCGAACATCTCTGAAGGAGCCACGTCATAAACACGCTTTGCACCAGTATTTAACGCCTTATCTGAATTCTCCATATATCTAGCCTACAAGGCGGGGATGGCGCAGCCAAAGGGGTGCGCTAAACTAGCGCTGTAACAAGGAGACGTCGCATAGCCCGGTCGAGTGCGCCTCACTGCTAACGAGGTAAGGGGTTAAACCCTTCAGGAGTTCAAATCTCCTCGTCTCCGCTCAACAATTAAAGGAGTATGCGTGCCACATTTTAAGGTCGCAATTGTTGGCGCAGGTCCTGCCGGTTACTTTGCAGCACAAGCATTGCAAAATCTTGCTAATGAAGAGCAATCTTTTTCAATTGACATGATTGAACGCCTACCAACTCCTTGGGGATTGGTACGAAGTGGTGTGGCCCCGGATCATCCAAAGATTAAAACCGTTTCAAAGGTCTTTGAAAAGATCGCAAACCAGGAAAACTTTAGATTATTTGCAAATGTTGAAGTAGGCAGCGAGATTACTATTAATCAACTAAAAAGTAAGTATGACGCGGTCATTATTGCGACAGGCTCTTCACTCGGAAAGAAGTTAGGTATTCCGGGTGAGGATCTCCGCGGGTCCTTATCTGCAGCTGTCTTCGTGCCTTGGTATAACGCACACCCTGATTTTGTTGGAGTCGATACGCCATTAGATGCTGATACCGCAGTTGTTGTTGGTGCAGGAAATGTCGCGATGGATGTGGCCCGCATGTTGGCCTTGGAGCCATCTGAGTTAGATCCAACTGACACCGCAGAGCATGCGATAGATGCTTTCAAGAGTAGCAATATTCGCAAGGTATACATCAGCGCTCGCCGAGGTCCAGAACACGCTGCTTTTACATCGCCCGAACTACGCGAACTTCCAAAGCTAGAACACACAAATGTTGTAATAAATAAAGAGGATATAAAAGCTGCAATCCTTCGTGCAGGGGCAGAGCCTGAAAAGGATGTGAAGAGCAATCTAGATGCGATGTTGTTAATCGCTGAAAATCCAAAGAGTGAGCATGAACGCACTATGGAGTTCTTGTTCCAGCACACTCCCAAGGAGATCCTTGGTACAGATCGTGTAGAAGGTGTTGTGTACTCAACCCCTCACGGTGATGTAACTATTAAGTGTGGCCTTGTAATTACCGCTATTGGATACCAAGCCCAGGGCATTGACGGAGTTCCGTATGAAAATGGAAAGGTTGTTAACACCGATGGTCGTGTTGAAGAGAATCTTTACGTTGTTGGTTGGGCAAAGCGCGG
>LIAM01000065.1 GCA_001438925.1 Actinobacteria bacterium BACL15 MAG-120619-bin91
CTGTTCTGGTGGTTCCACAAGTAGTAGTTGGAACCAAAGGTGGAAAATCATGGATGACATGGATCGGTTCTGGTGCACAACCAGTTTTACAGACTGCAGCTGATTTACCTTCAAATGGCCAGATGAAATGGGATGAAGAGCCTCAAGCAGATGCGTTGTGGAAGAAGCGAGTTTCTACCGCTGTTTCGCGGATTCGAAGCGGTGATTTAGACAAGGTCGTTCTTGCTCGCGACATCACCATTTCATCTAAAAATGCTATTGATCCTCGTGCGATATTGAACAAACTTGCCGTGGAGTATCCGACAACCTGGAAGTTTGCAATCTCGGGTTTAGTTGGAGCAACACCAGAGCTCTTGCTTCGCCTTTCTCGTGGAATGGTTACATCTCGCGTTCTTGCCGGAACAATTAGCAAAACCGGTGATGATGCAAAGGATCTTGCTTTAGCAGCATCCCTTGCACGTTCTTCCAAAGATCTTGCTGAGCACGAGTACGCCGTTCGATCTGTGGCAGATGCGATCGAACCATTTTGTTCTTCAACAAATGTTCCGGACTCTCCATTTGTTTTGCACTTAGCAAATGTCATGCACCTTGCCACTGATGTAACTGGGGCTTTGGTCGAAACACTTTCACATGTTGATGCTTTTACAATTCTTGAGCAACTTCATCCATCTGCAGCAGTATGTGGAACACCGCGTCCACAAGCGGCGCAGTTGATTGCTGAGATCGAGGGAATGTCACGTGGTAGATATGCCGGGCCTGTTGGTTGGATTGATGCCGCAGGTGATGGAGAGTTAGGAATCGCATTACGTTGCGGGCAAATCAATGGCGATTCAATTCGAATATTTGCTGGATGTGGAATTGTGGATGGTTCAGATCCCGAGATTGAACTTGCTGAAACCTATGCCAAATTTGCTCCAATGCGCAGCGCACTTACATAGAGTTCAAAGCCTCGTAAATAGCCTTGAGATTATCTGCATTACTTTCACGATCCGGAACATCGCAGACAACAACACTGATACCTGAAACTGGCGCTTTGACCTCTGCCTCTAGATCTTTGAGCGAAGAAACCTGCTTGGCTGAAACGCCCATAGCTTTGGCAATGTCTGCAGGATTGAGCCCATGTGGAGTTCCAAAGACTGTTTCAAAACCATGTGAACCTCTTTGAGGCAGAGTTGAAAAGATTCCCCCGCCATCATTGTTAATTACAATAAATCGACAGTTGATCTCCTCTTTATTAATCAAACCAGTTAAGTCATACAGGAATGAGAGATCACCCAAGACCGCAATCGTTGCCTTATGAGCATAAGCAATACCCAGTGCAGTAGAGATATTTCCATCGATGCCAGCTAAACCTCTGTTGGCATAGGTAACAACTCCACCTCGTGGAAGGGCAAAACTTTCAAGATCGCGAATTGGTCGAGATGATGAGACAAATAGAGCAGTGTCATTTGGAATTGCAGCGGCGATTGTTCGGGCAATAACAGCTTCATTCCAGCCATCTAGAGATGCAACTAACTTTTTGGTTCGTTCAGCAACTTTGTTCCAGGTTGCAATCCAGTCATCGGACTGGATTACACCCTGCAAATCTGGAAGTGATGTGAAGACGCGATCTGCTTGACGATCGGTATCAACTGTTGCGGTACGTGGATCTACAACATATTGAATTGGGCTTGATTTGATAAAGGCGTTAGTGGAACGAGAAAGAGTGGTTCGGCCAATAACCAAAATAGATTGAGGAATTAAAGTACTTCTAATCTCTTGTGAAGTTAAGAAGATAGCTGCATGCGCAACCGCATCTGGAAAAGACAATGGATCTTCTGCGATGACGGGCCAGCCAAGCACCTTTGTAAATTTGTTAATTTCCGCAACAGATAATCCACCACGATCATGCCCTATTACAACAACTCCACGAGCACCTACTAACCGCAAGGTGGCTGATTTTGTTCGATTAACAAAACTCTTTGGTGCAGCAACAATCTCAGATAGCCAATCACTAGAGTCATCTGGCAGTAACGGTTCATCAAATTGAAGGTTTAAGTGCACCGGTCCCATCCGCAAACTATCTAGTGGAAGCTCCATTGGATAGACAGGGCCATCAACATCTGCAAAGTAGCGAACAGCTTTTCCAAAGATCCGCGCTTGCTCAGTTGTTTGATTTGCACCTGTTTTACGCAGCATGGCTGGACGATCAGCGGTCAATACAAGCAAGGGAGCGTTGGTGTGATGGGCCTCAAGAACAGCTGGGTGATAGTTCGCCACAGCGGTTCCGCTTGTGCAGACAATTGCGACCGGTCTTCCAGTTGCTTTGATTACTCCCAATGCAAAGAAGGCTGCTGTTCGCTCATCAATTCGAATATGAACTGTAATCAGCCTTTGCTCTGCTGCTGCAAAAAATGCTAGAGATAAAGGTGCGTTGCGTGAACCAGGGGAAATAACAACATCTGTCACACCAGATTCAATAATCTGGCGCACAACAACACGGGCTAATGAGGTTGAGTTATTCACTTTAATAGCTCCGCACATCTCATGATCCGATTGTTCCACCATTCAAACCGCTCTGTGGCCACATCGAGCCCATCAAAATTTGGCTCAAACTCTGAAACTTCAATCTCACCATCGACTATCGGCAGCTGAGCAACATCCTTTGCAAGAAGTGAGCCTGTTCCCAAACCACAATCAAATCTCATCTCTTCAAAGGATGCTGCGAGAGTAAGGCCGTAATTGATGCCTACCGCACTTTCTAAGGCGCTTGAAATGACAACCGGCAATTTGTGATGTTCGGCAAGGGCACGGGCGCGTTTGATTCCACCCAGAGGCTGAACTTTGAGCATTAAGTAATCAACCGCTCCAGCTAAGTTAACTTCAAATGGATCAGATGCTTTACGAAGAACCTCATCTGCGAGTATTTTTACAGTGGTTTTACTCTTTAACTCACGCAACTCTTTAATAGTTGCACACGGTTGTTCTATATATTCGATCTCGCCTACTAATTTCAAAAACTCTACCGCTTGCTCAACACTCCAGAGGCCGTTTGCATCAACCCTAATTTTTGCTTCAGGTTGTAATTGACGAATCAGATTTACGCGCGCCACATCATCGACGAGATTCTCGCCAACCTTAACCTTGAAGCTCTTAACCCCCGGGAAAGAGGTAACTATTTCTTGTAACTGAGCTGGATCATTAAGTGCTGGAATAGTTCCATTAACCGGTACAACTGTGCGAAAAAGCTGTGGCCTAGGCGTTGTTGC
This sequence comes from Actinobacteria bacterium BACL15 MAG-120619-bin91, assembly GCA_001438925.1. Lineage (GTDB taxonomy): Bacteria > Actinomycetota > Actinomycetes > Nanopelagicales > Nanopelagicaceae > Planktophila. Next base: position 3,249 of record LIAM01000065.1, read on the forward strand.
CGCTTCAACTGCACTAGCTAGCCAATGAGCAGATTCTTCATCCTCATACTCAAGAAATGGAGAAAACTCCCCCCATCCATAAGGGCCTTTAATTAATGCAACTTCACGAACTGTTATGCCACGAAACTTGCTTTTCATTGGCAGCGCAATTACGCGCAAAGTGTCAAGAAGTTGTTGATCCATAAATTATGGGCGCTTAGGAAATTTTCCGAAATCAGGTTTGCGCTTTTGTTGGTAGGCATCCCGGCCTTCTTGACCTTCTTCAGTCATATAAAACAGAAGGGTTGCATCGCCTGCAAGTTGCTGAACTCCAGCTAATCCATCGGTTGCTGCATTTAAACTTGCCTTTAATAGACGTAACGCCATTGGAGAGTTGCGAAGCATCTCGCGACACCATGACACTGTTTCAGCCTCAAGCTCTGCAAGTGGCACAACAGTGTTTACCAATCCCATATCTAACGCCTCTTGTGCGTTGTACTCGCGTGTCATAAACCAAATTTCGCGCGCCTTCTTTTGCCCGACATGTTCCGCTAATAGTCCAGCGCCATATCCACCATCGAAAGATCCAACCATTGGGCCTGTTTGACCAAACTTTGCATTGTCAGCTGCAATAGTTAAATCGCAGACAACGTGTAGAACATGTCCACCACCGATCGCCCATCCTGCAACCATTGCAACGATTGGCTTTGGTGTTCGTCGAATCTGAACTTGGAGATCTAAAACATTGAGACGACCAATTCCCTTTTTCGCTAACTTATCCTCGCCCAGGTACCCATCATCGCCACGAACGCTAATGTCACCACCAGAACAAAATGCCTCGGTGCCCTCACCTGTAAAGATAATGACGCCAACCTCTTCATTGTCACGGGCTAAATTGAAGGCTTCGATTAACTCGATAATTGTTTGTGGACGGAAAGCGTTGCGCAGTTGTGGTCGATTGATGGTGATCTTGGCGATCCCATCTCCCATCTGATACTTGATATCTGCGAAATCATCTCCACCAGGTGCGGTAACCCATTGCGGAATCTCACGGCTACCAAATTCGCGCTTGATCGGCTTGCTCACATTTCCTCCATCGTCGTTGCTAGCGATAGCCTACGACGGCAATGGATAAATCGTCACAACGAAAAGTTCTGCGGGTTAGCCCTGGATGCGAACTTCCTCAATTAGCGAGGGATATCACAACAGCTCTCGCAGGCAATGGCCCCACCCTCGGATTTGGTGAGGTCGCCTCAGAGTTTGCCACCGCCCAGACCGCTGTAGTCATTGGTACATCTGGCACAACTGGAGCACCAAAAGAGATCATGTTATCGGCGCACGCACTGCTCTCATCTGCGCGTGCATCAAACAGATTTATTGGAGCAAGCCCTGGCGATACTTGGTCCTTACTTCTGCCGTTAACACATGTTGCAGCGGTTAATGTCTTTGTCAGAGCATTTGAATTAGGAACTATCCCTGTAGATCTTCGCAATCATGTTGGTCAATATCCTCGTGTCGACTTCACAGCAATTGTTCCAACGCAACTCTTTCGCGCCCTCAATGGGGACGATAACTTACTTAAACATTTACAGGGTGCGAAAAAAGTTTTGGTTGGTGGTGCATCCCTTTCCGCAGCGGTTCGAAATCAAGCCGTTGCTGCTGGAGTAAATGTTGTAACAACATATGGAATGAGTGAAACATCTGGCGGTTGTGTTTACAACGGAGAAGTTCTTGAAGGCGTAGAGGTTGAACTCCGTGGAGGATCAATCTTCATTCGAGGAAATGTACTTGCGCTCAACCTTGAATTGAACGATGGATGGTTTGAAAGTAATGATCTAGGTGAGTTTATCGATGATAAATTACATGTGATCGGTAGATCAGATGATGTGATCATTACTGGTGGTGAAAATCTCTCACTCAGCAATGTCGAAGCTCTTTTAAATGAGCACTTTCCTTCTATTCAAACCGCAGCCTTTTCAGTTGATGATCCACAATGGGGGCAAACTCTGCACATTGCAGTTGTCGGAGAAGTTGATAGCCAGAGCATCTCATCGCTACTAGATACCAAGATTGGTTCTTTTGCAAAACCAAAAGGTATTCACTCTCTAAACTCGCTACCATTACTAGGTATTGGAAAAATTGACCGAAAGAGATTGGCACAAGAAATATCACATGAATAAATGGGTACTTGG
>LIAM01000066.1 GCA_001438925.1 Actinobacteria bacterium BACL15 MAG-120619-bin91
CTGCACCCTCCTGAATCGCTTCGGCGATCTCGCGCATCTTGGGTGTGCCATCGCTAGCTGCCAACACTTGGGCGCGTAATCCGTAGGCGATTGCAAGAGCGGCTAGGGAAATTCCTAGAACGATGTATGCATATGTCAGATTGGATCCGGTTACTTGGACCAGTGATACGGTGCTTGCAGCACGCATAGGTTCTCCTCCGTTGGAGTTTGTGCGCCCTAAAACTGAGGGTCAGGCGCGAGACTGTCGAAGTGTAAGCGCAGATACCCCGAATCGGGCAAATTCATACCTTTCTATTAGCGCTTATTAGCGAAGATGGGGCGTGATCCAAGGGCCATAACAAGGGCCAGGATCGCTGGAACCAGCATCGCCCAACGAAGGCCTATGGCATCGCCCAGGAAGCCCAGGGTCGGCGGACCGACTAGAAAGCCAAAGTAGGCGATCCCGGAAACCATGGCCACGCCCTCAGATGGGGCGAACTGGCCATCGAAGCGGGTTTTGGCGATCTCGCCGGCTTGAGAAAAGAGCATCGGAATCACAATTGATAATCCAATTCCAGCTGCCAGCCAGCCGAAGATTACGCCGCCAATTCCACCAGTTAATAAACCACCACCTAAACCAAGACCTGCGATTAATCCGCCGCCAACAATTAAATTCATGGGGCCGTACTTGCTTGCTGCACGATCGCCAAACAAACGACCGATCACCATCGCTGCAGAGAAACAAATATATGGAAGTGTTGAGATAAATGGAGTTGCATCAAAGGTATCGCGGGCAAGGATCGCTCCCCAGTCACCAGCTGATCCTTCACCGATCGCCGCACATGTTCCTAGTAAGCCAACAATTAAAAAGATCTTTGGTTTTTTAAACTTCTTCTTACCTTCTACCGCGTGCTTATCTAAATCCGCCGGCAGAAACATACTGCGTACCACAAAGTTTGCAACAAGGATTAATGCTGAAAGGGTTACACATTGGGCCATAATTGAAAGCTTTTGCTGTGCAAAGACTCCGCCGATAACACCACCACCTAGTGCGCCCATAGAAAAGGTTGCATGAAAGGTACTCATGTATCGCTTATCTGCTTCATGCTCTAAAACAATTGCATGAGAATTCATGGCAACATCTTGAGTTGATAGACATGCGCCAAAGAGAATAAAGGTGAAACAAAGGGCTGCGTAGTTAAAGACTGGTCCTACAAGTAATAGTGAAAGCCCTAATGCATATGTTGCGTAATACGTGACAGGTGCGCTACCGCGCTTGGCCGATTGTCTGCCTGAAAAACCTAATCCGATCAACACGCCAACTGCGATACATAACAAGGCCACACCTAATGCGCTATTTGAGATATCTAACTGCCTTTTAAAGTCGGGAACTCGTGCATAAAATGCACCAACCGTTGCGCCGTTGATTACAAAGGCGGTAGTAATGGCGATGCGGGCCCGCGAATATTGGCCTATTTGGCTCATTTCAGCAGTCTACTGACAATCAGCGGTAATCCCTTTAGGCTTCAGGTATGGCTACTTTTCCTAAGGATTTCATCTGGGGTGCTGCAACCTCTTCCTACCAAATCGAAGGGGCGGCCTTTGAAGATGGTCGCGGTGCATCGATCTGGGACACATTTTGTAAAGCTCCGGGCAAGGTAGCAAAGGGTGATACCGGTGATGTGGCCAATGATCACTATCACCGTTACCCAGAAGATATTGCAATTATGAAGGAGCTGGGTCTTAAGGGGTACCGATTTTCATTTGCATGGCCACGTATGTTTCCAAATGGAACAGGTGCGAAAGAAGAACGTGGTTTTGCATTTTATGATCGTTTAATTGATGGCTTACTTGAAGCAGGTATTGAACCCTTGGCAACGTTGTATCACTGGGATTTACCACAAGCTTTACAGGATAAAGGTGGTTGGGTAAATCGTGACATCCTTAATTACTTTGCCGATTATTCAACCGCAGTTGTAGAACGTTTTGGTGATCGGGTTAAGAAGTTTTCACCCATTAATGAGCCATGGGTTGTTGCCTGGTTGGGTCATGGAATCGGAATACATGCACCAGGTGTCACCGATCGTAGATCCGCTTTTGCGGCAGCTCACCACACCGTGTTGGCACATGCTGCATCAACTAATGCGATGCGTGCGGTGCGTAGTGACATTCTGACTGGACCAGTTCTAAATCAAGCAAACCATGTTGCAGATGATCCAAGTGATCCCGTGCAAGCAAAAGCTGCCGATATCGGTGATGCGCATCAAAACCGGTTCTGGATGGATGCAATCATGTATGGCACATATCCGCAGATTCTGATTGATAACTATGGGGATGAGCTGACCTCTGTCATCAAAGATGGCGACATGGAAGCAGCCCAGGTTAAGAATGATTTCATCGGAATCAACTACTACTTTGATAACCGTATTGGAAAATCATTGGGCGGAAAGCCTGAATGGCACTCTATTTCAGGGTTATTTGAGCAAGATATCGATGAGACTCCACGTGGTCCGCTGACTGATATGGGTTGGCCGTTGACTCCACAAGGTTTAGAAAACTTACTAGTTCGTTGGCACAAGGAACATGGCGATAAGTTGCCACCGTTGTTCATCACTGAAAATGGTGTTGCCTACGATGATGGTCCAGATGCGTCAGGTCGCGTTGCAGATCAGCGTCGCATTGATTACCTGCATACACACTTAAAGGCGGTATCTAATGCGATTGCACAGGGCTCACCGGTGAAGGGTTATTACCAGTGGTCCTTAATGGATAACTTTGAATGGGCGTTGGGTTATGACAAGCGATTTGGAATTGTTCATGTTGATTTTGATACGCAAAAGCGAATCATTAAAGACTCTGGATATTGGTACCGCGATCAGATTAAGAACAACGGGCAACATATATAACTGAAGTCGTTTGGTTAGCGAGGAACCCCTGCCAGATGATCGAAGGCTTTGCCTTCGGACATTACTTGACCGAGCCTGCTAGCAGTCCGCGGACGAAGTAACGCTGCAATGAGAAGAACACGATCAGCGGAATCGCAATTGTGATGAATGCGCCAGCTGATAGCTGGGTATATCCCGATCCGTACTGACCAACTAAAGATGCAAGCTTGCTATTTAGCGGTGCGACCTCTTCTGTTCCCGATGCAAATGTCAGGGCAACTAGTAAGTCATTCCACACCCACAAGAATTGGAAGATTGCAATTGATGCGATTCCTGGGATAGATAGTGGCAAGATGATGCGACGGAAGATGGTGAAGTGGCTAGCGCCATCAACGTAAGCCGCCTCCATCAAATCACGTGGAAGACCTGAAATAAAGTTGTGTAGCAAGTAGATCGCCAATGGCAGCGCAAACATTGTGTGGGGCAACCAGATACCGGCGAAGTCACCAGCGATACCTAGCGCTGGGAAGATTTGAACAGATCCAATATGTGCTCCACCTGTAAAGAGCAGAAGCAATGGAACTAAAGCCATCTGTAGAGGCACGACTTGTAGGGCAAATATTGAGAAAAATAGGAAGTCACTGCCACGAAAACGAATCCAGGCTAACGCGTAAGCAGCCATAGTTGCGATGACAATTGGAAAGATCGTCGCCGGCAGAGTGATAACAATCGAGTTAATAAAGTATGGAAGAACTCCGGTGCTAAGAGAGGCTGATCCATCACCTAAGAAAACACCCTTGTAGTTCTCAAAGGTGAAATCTGGGTTGAGCAGAGAGTTCCACCATGCTTCGCCCAGAATATTTTCATTGGTTTTGAATGAGGTTACTAGCAATCCAAGGGTAGGAACGGTCCAAATAATGGTAACGATCCAAACAATTGTGGTTGCAATCTTACTCGAGAAGATCTTGCGACCTGGTGTGTGCTCAGCTATTTTTTTACTCAATTGTGGGCACGCTCCTTTCGCAATGATCTGATGTTATAAATCAGGATAGGTGTAACCAGCAGGAAGAGAATGACGGCTAGGGCTGAACCCTTGCCTTGATCAAATTGAACGAAGGTCTGTGAGTACATCTCATTGGCTAGCACGTTGGTGCCAAAGTTTCCGCCGGTCATTGTACGAATGATGTCAAAGACTTTCAAAGCTCCAACAACACCGGTGGCAAGGACCACGATAAAGGTTCCCTTGACCATTGGGAAGGTGATGTTGCGGAATAAACGCCAACCATGTGCGCCATCGAGGGAGGATGCTTCAACGATATCTGATGGCACGCCTTTGATTGCGGCAGACAAAATCACCATTCCAAAACCCATTTGTGTCCACACATAGATAATCATTAATAAGAAGGTGTTGAGCGGCTTAGAGAGCATCCAGTCCGATGGCACAAAGCCTAAAAAGTTAACGATCGCACTGAGCAAACCAATTTGAACTTGATCTGGCTCGTTGTACTCGTATACAAATTTAAAGATGATGGATGCGCCTACAAATGAGATCGCCATAGGCATAAAAAGAAGTGATTTTGGTATGGATTCATGCTTAATACGATCCAACATGATGGCCAGCAAGAGCGCTAGCGCTGCGGTAAATAGAGGCACCACCATGATCCATAAAATCGTGTTGATCATAATTACCTTTACATTGGGATCTTCAAGCATCCATTGGTAATTACCTAAACCGATAAATTTATTTGAATCTGGGTTCATAAAGCTAAAAAGAATTGTGCGAACACCTGGAATTACAACTCCAGCAAGAAGCAAAACAAGTGCCGGTCCCAAGAAGATTGTTAAAGCAATGGGACGAGCTTTTTTGCCATTTGCACGACCTGCAATTGCAAAGATCACACCAAGTACGATGAAAAATACTGCTATCGCTGAAAGCACTGAGATGAACTTAGGAATATTAGCCGAGAGAAACTCTGACATTTTCTATGTTCACCTCTCTCAATTTTAAAAGTTGCTTTTCAATTATAAGTGCGGAGGAGGCCACCGGTAAAGGTGACCTCCTCCGTTATTACTTAGTTGCGCTTTATTAGCTCTTTGGCCATGAAGCGTCGATTGCCTTTACAACATCAGCAATTGACTTGCCCTCACCGAACCATGCGGTGAATTCACGCCACATTGAACCTTGACCGACAGCAGCTGGCATTAAGTCAGATGCATCGAATCCAAATGTTGACTTTGGATTTGCTAGGTATGTTGCTGACAACTTGTCTACTGGGTTCTTGTAAGCAG
>LIAM01000067.1 GCA_001438925.1 Actinobacteria bacterium BACL15 MAG-120619-bin91
CTTTAACGCCGCAAAGTTACTGCTTGACCCTTACGCCCATGTCATTGATGGCGAGGTTATCTACTGTCCTGAAATTTACGGTCATGTTGCTCATGATGGTTTAGGCACGGGTGATTTAAATGAACGGGATCCACGGGACAGTGCAGGAAAGGTTCCGTATTCAGTTGTTACCGATCATGCCGTTCGTGAAGTTAATCGACCTTTAGTTCCTTGGGCTAAAACCATAATGTATGAAGCACATGTAAAGGGACTTACCGCTTTCAATCAAGAGATTCCTGAAAATGAACGCGGGAGTTACAAGGCACTTGGTCACCCAAGCACAATTGCACATTTGAAATCAATTGGAGTTACCGCACTTGAGCTGCTTCCGATTGCGCAATCAATTACCGAGCCCACGATTTATGGTCGAGGACGCAAAAACCATTGGGGTTATAACTCTTTATTGTTTACCGCGCCTCACAAGGAGTATGCATCAACATCAGATCCGATCTCGGAACTTCAATGGTCGGTAGATCAATTGCATGCCGCAGGGATCGAAGTCATTTTGGATGTTGTTTATAACCACACCGCTGAAGCTGGCGTTGGTGGACCAACCCTTTCTTATAAAGGTATCGATGGGCATGCTTATTACCGGCAGGATGCCAATGGGAATTATGTAGATGTAACCGGTTGTGGCAATACCTTTGCTGCAAGTAAGCCTCACTCTGTACGACAAATCATTGATTCTTTGCGTTGGTGGATCGAAGTTATTGGCGTTGATGGCTTCCGCTTTGATCTAACAACGGCTTTGTACACAAGTGAAAGTGCATTTAATTCATCGCTCATGGCAGCGATCGGAGCCGACTCTGTGCTGCGTAACTTTAAAATGATCGCAGAGCCTTGGGATATCTCACGTTACTCGCTGGGGGATTTTCCGCATCCTTGGCGGGAGTGGAATGACGCCTACCGTGACTCAGTTCGCCAGTTCTGGCTCGATGATTTGGCGCGTGGTTATGGCGAAGGTGTTTCAGATATCGCATCCAGTATTAGCGGATCTAGCAATATCTTCCATTATCGTGGTCCAACATCTTCAATTAACTTTGTTGCAGCACATGATGGTTTCACAATTCATGACATGGTTACTTATAACGAGAAACGTAATCAGCCAAACCTAGAAAATAATGCAGATGGCAATGATTCAAATAGATCGTGGAATGTAGGACATGAGGGAGAAACTCAGGATCCACATATTCAAGAGATTCGTCATAGCTTAAAGAAGTCACTTCTTGCTACCTTGATGCTCTCGTCAGGTGTTCCGATGCTCAACATGGGTGATGAGGTAAGCAGAACTCAGAATGGTTCCAATAACGCTTACTCGCTTCCGCTAGATCATTTGCAAGAGTCTGAATCCTCTTTTAATGGAGGGTGGGCGCTTCCCTGGAATCTTGATGAGAGACAACAAGATATTTTGAACACCGTTAAATCTCTGGCACAAATTCGGCAAACTTATTTAGCAGATGTTGCCTCTGAATTTTTCACAGGTGCAGTTGATAAGGGAACAAATAGAAAAGATATCGCATGGTTTTCACTAGGTGGCCACGAGATGAGTGATGATCATTGGCAAGATGAGGAGAAACGAAGCATTACAGTATTTGTCGAGGCAGATCCCAATAAAGGTTTACTTCTAATGCTCAACTCCTCTAGTGAAGAAACAACTTTCACCTTGCCTGATTTAAGTTGGGGTGAAACATTTAGATGTATCTTTGATGCATCTAAAAAGGTTGAGACCTACGAGCCAGTTATTGCAGCACCTTCTGCAAAGGTACAAGTTCCAGAACACAGCGTGCTTGTGTGGTTGGTGTCGCGTACTAGATAGTAAGTAAGGAGCACGACTAATATCTGTTTGTGCTCGCAATCATCGCTCCAGGCCAAGGTTCACAAACCCCTGGGATGCTCAATAGTTGGATAGAAAACCCCGAACTTAAGGCGCTGATTGAAAGCTGGTCCCAAGCCATTGATTTAGACCTATTGCATTTAGGTACTTCAGCCGATGCCGATGAGATTAAGGACACCGCTAACGCTCAACCTTTAATTGTTGCAACATCACTTTTGGGTGCACATGCTTTGGGAGTGAGTAATTTTGCAGTGACATCAGGACACTCAGTAGGTGAGTTAGCTGCAGCGGCACTTTCAGGGGCGATTAGCAGTAATGATGCTCTTTCTTTAGTGCGTTCGCGTGGAGTCGAAATGGCTAAGGTTGCAACGGCATCACCTGCCGGAATGTCAGCAGTTCTTGGAGGAGATCGAACTGAGGTTTTATCTGTATTGGCTGGGCTGAACTTAGTTGCTGCAAATGACAATGGAGCAGGACAGATTGTTGCTGCCGGAGATTTAGCCGCACTTGCTGAGCTTTCTGAAAATCCACCTGCATCTGCCAGGGTTCGCGCACTTGCTGTTGCAGGAGCTTTCCACACCTCTTATATGCAACCCGCGGTCCAACCATTGCGCGATAAGGCAGCGACTATTGCGACATATCAGATGCAGATCGATGTAATTTCAAATAAGGATGGTGCAATCATCAAGGATGGCGCTGAACTCTTAACCCGAATTGTAAATCAGATTGCAAACCCAGTGCGTTGGGATCTATGTATGGAGACCATGAAATCTATCGGTGTTACGGGTGTCATTGAGCTGCCACCGGCCGGAACTCTGGTTGGCTTGCTCAAGCGCGCAGCAACTGAGATTGAGGTCTTTGCTTTAAGGAGTGTTGAAGATGTACCCGCAGCACGTGAGTTTGCAGAAAGGCACCTATGAGTATCAAAGTTGCACCAGTTGGACATAGTCGCATCCTGTCGGTCGGTTCATATCGTCCCAAGCGTTTGGTGCCTAACTCTGAAATTGTAGAACGTATTGATTCAACCGATGAGTGGATTCAGCAGCGCACCGGAATTGAAACTCGTCGCTTTGCTGGAGATGATGAAACCGTTATTTCAATGGCCAAAGCTGCTTGTGAGATCGCACTTAAGCGTGCGAAGTTAACAATTGCCGATATCGATACCGTGATTCTTGCAACTATTTCCTACCCTTTTCAGGCCCCAAGTGCTGCTACTGAGTTAATCAACGAGTTAGGTAATCCAAAGGCAGCTGCCTTTGATATCAGCGCAGCTTGTGCAGGATTTTGCTATGGCGTAGGCATGGCAAGTGATTTGGTCAGAACTGGAACTTCCACAAATGTTTTAGTTATAGGTGTTGAAAAGTTGTCGGATTACACAGATCCAGATGATCGAGCAACAGCCTTTATCTTCGCAGATGGTGCAGGAGCGGTAGTCATCGGCAAGAGCGATCAGCCTCGAATTGCTCAAACAATTTGGGGATCAGATGCAGATTCGCGAGATGCAATTCTCTTGTCTCCTTCATACCTTGATTTTAAGAAGAATCCAACAAAGGGTGTTGCAGATTTAGGGTGGCCTAATATTTCCCAGCAAGGCCAAACAGTTTTTCGTTGGGCTGTGTATCAAATGAGTAAGGCTGGTATTAAAGCTATAGAGGCGGCGGGAATTACTGTTGATGAACTGGGTGCATTTATTCCGCATCAAGCAAATATTCGTATCATCGAAACAATGGCTAAAGAGATGAAGCTGCCTGATTCAGTGTTGATCGCCGATGATATTAGGACAAATGGAAATACATCAGCGGCATCAGTTCCGTTAGCAATGGATCAAATCTTGCAAGAGCATCCAGAGTTGCACGGAAAGTTAGCTTTGCTGATTGGATACGGCGCAGGTCTTGTCTATGCCGCCCAAGTAGTAGAGCTGCCACCTCGGCCATAATTTACGCGTGTGCCTTGAGATTTATGCCACTTACGGTGTGCAATACTCGTAAGTAAGCCAGAAGTTGATACACAATAAACACCTTGCACAACCCGATCGAGATAGAAGAGGATGAAATCATCATGGCACTTGCACAAGCAGATGTTCTTGCAGGATTAAAGGAAATCATTGAAGAGGTAGCTGGTATTCCAGCTGCAACAGTTGAAATGGATAAAAACTTCACAGATGATTTAGATGTTGATTCACTTAGCATGGTTGAAGTTGTTGTCGCCGCTGAAGAGCGCTTCGGAGTAAAGATTCCTGATGACAGCGTTACAGATCTAGTAACAGTCGGAGATGCAGTTAATTTCATCGTCAACGCATCAAAGTAAGTTTTTGAGTAAATGACCCGTCGTCGTGTTGTAGTTACTGGACTCGGTGCAACCACTCCTCTGGGTGGAGATGTCACATCTACATGGGCAGCCCTTTTGGCTGGCACCAGTGGTGTGCGCTCTCTGACCGAGGATTGGGCGCAGACAATTCCAGTGAGCTTTGCAGCGCGGGTTGCGGTAGAACCTAGCGAGCAGATGGAGCGGGTAGAGCTACGTCGCCTTGATCGCTCAGAACAGTTTGGATTGATCGCATCCCGCGAGGCTTGGAAGGATGCAGGATCACCCGAGGTAGATAAAGAGCGTCTTGGGGTTGTTGTTGCATCAGGCATCGGCGGAGTTACAACTCTGCTAGAGCAGTACGACATTTTAAACAGTAAGGGTTCTCGTCTAGTAAGTCCTCACACAGTTCCTATGTTGATGCCTAATGGGCCCGCTGCAAATATTGGTCTTGAACTTCAGGCGCAGGCAGGTGTTCATACACCTGTCAGCGCGTGTGCATCGGGAGCAGAAGCAATTGGTTACGCCTTCGACATGATTCGCAATAACCGTGCAGATATCGTTGTTAGTGGTGGCGTTGAAGCTGCATGTCACGCACTTCCAATGGCTGCTTTTGCTGCGATGAAAGCACTTTCTACCCGCAACGATGATCCTGCAGGTGCATCGCGTCCTTATGATCTCAACCGCGATGGCTTTGTGCTGGGTGAGGGTGGCGGAATCGTGGTTCTTGAAGAGTATGAACATGCCAAGGCACGTGGCGCAAAGATTTACTGCGAGATCGCAGGACAAGGTTTGTCATCTGATGGATATCACATCGCAGCACCAGATCCATCTGGAGCTGGAGTTCAGCGCGCTGTTAAGTTTGCGCTACGAGATGCTGAGTTAACGACGGCAGATATCGTGCACTTAAATGCCCATGCAACATC
>LIAM01000068.1 GCA_001438925.1 Actinobacteria bacterium BACL15 MAG-120619-bin91
TTCTGTGATGAAGCTCCTAACCGCTGCAGCTACAATTGAATATTTAGATGTGCAATCAACCTTTAATACAACTATAAACATTAACCCTGAAATCAAAACGGTGATCATTCGAGGTTCATTTGATCCTTGGATGAGTTTGGATCATAAAACGGCACGAAAGATGAGCCGTGCATCTCTTCCATATATGGGGTTTCAAACCATTAAGGCGGTTAAAGCCTTTAATGGTGGGTCACTCAAGAATTACGATCTCATTTACAGCAACTTATATTCAAGGGATGTTGTTAACCTAAAGGCGTTCTGGTCCAAGCGCGGATTTAAGCCAAGCTTTAAATCGGTATCTGATGATGAAACCCTCATGGCTTTGGGGGAACAAGTGGTTTCAGAAAACTCTCCGACTGTTGCAGCCCTTATTGACTGGATTTTATTGTGGAGTGATAACGTGATTGCAGAACGATTGGCTCGATCATCAGCAAAAGCTGCTGGTTATGGCATGAGCAGTAAAGGTGTTGACAAGGTTTTCCGTGATGTCCTAGCAGGGATGCAGATTGATGCAAGTAAATTAGTTGTTGCCGATGCAAGTGGGTTATCTCGTAAAAATAGGGTCACAGCTAAACTCATGGCTGAATTTCTCTACAAGATTCGTCTTGATGAAAAGTACTCAGTTATTTACTCAGGTCTGCCTGTTGGGGGAGTTTCAGGAACACTGCGTAGCCGCTTTCTTACAACAGCTCCATCGGCTATTGGGCTGGTCAGAGCAAAGACTGGAACACTAAATGGAACTGCAACTTTAGCCGGATATGTTCAATCCACAGATCGTGAGTATGTCTTTGTGACCCTGGCTGATGACATTCCACGTGGAAATACCGCCCTTAACCGGGCACGGGCTGCGATTGATCGAGTTCTAGGGAGAATTGCTGCTCCAAATATTCCAGCAGAGATTTCTCCAGCCCCGTAATTTTTGGCCTATCTCATTGTTGAGATCAAGGTAACTAATATCCCTATGAGAGGTCTGGGAGGCGTAGATCCAAAGGCTTAGTAATCTTGGCGGGTGAGCAGTGCTACCCGGGGATACCTCGATCTAATGAAGTTAAGAGTAGTAGAGCTCTTACTCGTTTCAACACTACCTGCGATGGTTTTAGCCGCTGAAGGATTACCAGATTTAAGCTTAGTTTTAGCAACAATTTTTGCCGGCACTTTAGCTGCCGGAAGTGCAAACGCTTTTAATATGGTGATTGAAAGTGATCTAGATAAATTAATGGCGCGAACAGCTAAGCGTCCAGTTGTTACAGGGCAAATATCAAAGAAAAATGCAAGTATTTTTGCAACACTTATTGGATTACTTTCACTTGTTTTGTTTTGGATCTTTACAACAGCGCTAGCAACATTTTTGGCCTTGATTGCAATAGTTTTTTATGTGGTTGTGTACACCATGGCGCTTAAGCAACGGACAGCTCAAAACATAGTTTGGGGTGGGGCTGCAGGTTGTATGCCTGTTCTGATTGGATGGGCGGCGGTTACAAATTCATTGTCATTAACTGCATGGGCCTTTTTCTTAGTAATTTTCTTTTGGACACCACCACATTTTTGGGCGTTAGCAATTAAGTACAAGGATGATTACGCGGCAGCCGGAACACCGATGCTTCCAGTTGTGGCTACAAAGGCACGTGTTCTTAAAGAGATGTGGTTTTACACAATTTTGATGATTGCATCATCGATTTGGTTAATCCTCGCAGCAGCCTTACCAACCTGGTCACTTGCTATAACCGTTGTGCTGGGTCTTGTCTTTGCGGTTCAACTTGTTGGACTTAAAGAGAGCTCTGCAGAGTATGCAAAGGTAGCCGGAAAGATTTTCCAGTGGTCAATAACTTACTTAAGTTTGCTATCTATTCTGTTGGTTGCCGCACAACTACTTAGCTAGAGCTTGCTGTAAATCCTTAATTAAATCGCTTGAGTGCTCTAATCCAACTGACAAACGCAGTACCGATGGCGTAATTCCCATATCTGCCTGAACCTCCGGTGCTAATCGTCGATGTGTAGTTGATGATGGGTGGGTAATTAATGACTTGCTATCACCCAAATTGTTTGAGATATCAATTACGCGAAGCTTGTTCATAAAGGCAAAGACCTCATCCTGTGAGCCTTTGAATTCAATGCCTATGGTGGATCCGCCACCCTTGTTCATTTGCTTCATCGCTAACTCATGGTTGGGGTGTGATTTCAAACCTGGATATCTCACAGATTTGATTGCAGGTTGCTTCTCTAAGAACTCTGCAATCGCTTGTGCATTTGAAACCATGCTTTCTACACGCATGTGCATTGTTTCTAAAGATTTTACAAGCACCCACGCGTTGAAAGCACTGAGGGCGGGACCAGTGTGACGAACAAATGGCAAGAGCTTGTCTTGGATATATGAAGCCGATCCCAACAAGGCACCAGCTAAGACTCGGCCCTGTCCATCAATATGTTTTGTCGCTGAGTACATAACAACATCGGCACCCATGGTTAAAGGCTTTTGTAAAACTGGAGAAGCCATAACATTGTCCACAATTACAGTTGCACCAACCTTATGAGCAAGTTCGCTCACCATGGCGATATCAACGATTTCAAGTAATGGATTACTTGGTGTTTCAATAAAGACAGCCTTGGTTGGTTTACTTAAAGCCTTTGCCCAAACAGCTGGGTCATTTCCCTTTACCAACTCAAAACTTACTCCCCATTTAGGAAGAAACTCTGTAATAACAACATGGCAGGAGGAGAACATCGCAGCTGAAGCAACAACGTGATCACCTTGTTCTACTAAACATGCAAGGGATGCAAACATTGCAGACATTCCAGAGCCTGTGGCAACGCACATTTCAGCGCCCTCTATTGCAGCTAAACGCTTTTCAAACATCGCAATCGTTGGATTGTGGAAACGGCTATATAAGTAATGATCTGTCTCTTCTGCAAATGAATCAAAGGCTTCTTCAGCGGAAGAGTATGTAAAACCACTGTTGAGAAATAGCGCTTCGGAGGTTTCACCAAATCCGGTGCGAGCAAGACCAGCACGAACTGAATGTGTTTGCGGATGCAGCTCCCAGTCAGGTCCCAGTGTTTCCGGGCGGGGTTGATACCCCCACGGTTTTTTGTCCATGGAGGAATTGTGGCAGAGTAAGGGGCATGGTAAACACTGCAATTTCAGTCTCGGATCTGTCTAAAAAGTACGATGATCGCTTGGCGGTCTCACATATCAACTTTGAAGTTCCTCTCGGAACTGTGTGTGGCTTTGTCGGCCCAAATGGTTCAGGCAAGACAACAACGATGAGAATGCTTTTGGGTCTGATCACCCCAACAACAGGTCAGGGTCACATTCTCGGTGAGCCGATAGAACATCCAGAAAAGTACTTAAGTCGTGTTGGCGCGATGATAGAAGGCCCAGCTTTCTATCCAGCCCTATCAGGCCATGAAAATTTGATGGTGCTTGCACGTCTTGGAGGATTTCCAGCGGAAAGAGTTCAGACTCTTCTAGAAAAAGTTGGTCTTGGTGATCGTGGTAAATCTAAATACAAGACTTATTCATTGGGCATGAAGCAACGCTTAGGTATTGCAGCTGCATTGTTGCCAGAACCAAAATTACTAATGTTGGATGAGCCAACAAATGGTTTAGATCCCGAAGGTATTCAAGAGGTTCGGGCCTTACTGCGCGATCTTGCAAATGATGGAACCACAGTATTTGTCTCCTCACACCTTCTTTCAGAGCTTGAAATCATTAGTGATCATATAGTTATGTTGCGCAAGGGAGAGATTGTCTTTGCTGGTCCTATTGAAGATCTGATGACCAAGCAGCAACCAATAATTATTGCCAAAACATTAAATCACGCTGATCTTTCACATATTGCAGAGATTGCAGAAAAATCTGGTCATCACGCCGTTATTCGTGATGACGCTGTTCATATTTCTGCTCCAATAGAATGGGCACCAACACTTAACAGGGCTGCCTTCGATGCAGGTATTACCTTGGCACAACTTGCTCCACAACTTCCAAATCTTGAAGAAACATTTTTTGAAATGACGGGGGATAAGTAATGTTAGATGTCATTAGAGCAGAGCTTCGCAAGTTACGCCGCCCAACCCTGTTTCTTGGGACAATGGGCGCAGTTGTCTTCTTCAGTGGACTTTTTTCTGCACTTTTGTATCTACTGATTGACTCACCTCAAGGAAACGCTGATCGTGGTCAGGTAATTAGCC
Organism: Actinobacteria bacterium BACL15 MAG-120619-bin91; assembly: GCA_001438925.1. Taxonomy (GTDB): domain Bacteria; phylum Actinomycetota; class Actinomycetes; order Nanopelagicales; family Nanopelagicaceae; genus Planktophila. The sequence goes on from LIAM01000068.1 coordinate 4,228, forward strand.
GAGAAGTATTGGCTCTTGCAAGTGGTGGTGTGCAAGGCTTCGCAAATGTAGGAGGCTTTTTAGGAATCATCGCCTTATGTGTTTTCGCAGCACAAACTGCACAGGAGTACACATATGGAACCCTGCGCAATCTATTGGTACGTCAACCAAGCCGGATGAAGATCTTGTTGGGAAAGTTGATAGCCATGAAATTATTTGCTCTGATCATGATTATCTTTTCAGCAATTATCAGTATTGGAACTTCTGTTGTTCTTGCACCAACTGTGGATGTATCAACTGATTTGTGGTTCTCTAGTGAGGGTATTGAATTCATTTATACAACCTTTTTAAATGTCACTATTTCAGTGGTGGGCTTTGGAATCATTGGAATGGTCTTAGGCCTTCTTTTACGCTCACCGATCAGCGCGATCTCCTTTGGAGTTTTGTGGTTGTTAATTGTTGAGAACTTATTGGTCGCGGTTGAGAACTCAACTCAGTCATGGTTACCCGGTTCACAATTAACGATTATTGCTACAGGCGGCAGTGCAGATGTGCCCTATACCCAAGCGCTGGCCACAGGTGGGGCCTACGTTGCAGTAGGTGCATTAGTTGCATCAATCCTGTTCCTTCGTCGCGATGTAGCTAATTAGGAACTCTGCCGCTAAGACGGCACTACACTTTAACCATGACGACAGCGGTCCCAGCGGTACGAAACGCCGTACGCACCTGGCTTGAAAGATATGAAGCTGGAGACACAGTTCTTGTTGCTGTTTCAGGTGGAGCTGATTCATTAGTTCTGGCTCATGCACTTTCAGTTGAATCAAAAGAATTTGTTATTACCGTAATTGGTGTGACAGTTGATCACCAGTTGCAGGAACAATCTGGGGCGCAAGCA
>LIAM01000069.1 GCA_001438925.1 Actinobacteria bacterium BACL15 MAG-120619-bin91
TTGCAACCAGCAGCTGTTGGTGGAGTGCCTTCACCTCGACCAGCGATTGGCCTTGCAACAATTGATGGCGAGATGGCACCAAGTGCATTTGGTGAAGTCAGCGAAATGCGCTTATCTCGCGAAGAGCTACTGAAGAACAGTGGGCTTGCGGAGGATCAGTTGGTAGAGCTGGAAGGGTATGGATTAATTGCACCCCGCGGCCGTCATTACGATGGCGATGCCCTGGCGATTGCAAAGACAGTTACCGAGATGGGTGGCTTTGGAATTGAAGCACGTCATCTGCGCTCCTTTAAATCTGCCGCAGATCGTGAGATTGGTTTGATTGAACAGGTGATCACACCGTTGACACGTCAAAAGAGCGCTGAATCAAAGGCACGTGCCGAAGAGGTTCAAAAGGAGATAGCATCTCTTTCAATTCGTTTACATGCCGCACTTGTTCGTGGTGGCCTGAACCGTCTTCGATAGACAATGTTGATACCGATGGAGGTAATCGGCGTACGTGTCGAGATGCCATCCAACCAACCGATCGTCCTATTGAAGGAGATCGATGGCAGCCGATTCCTACCGATCTGGGTGGGGGCTGTTGAGGCAACTGCGATCGCCTTTGCTCAACAGGGCGTCGAGCCGCCTCGTCCCTTAACCCACGATCTCATGAAGGAGTTAGTTGAGCTCTTTGATGCAACCCTGATCGCGGTACATCTGACTGAACTTAAGGATGGGGTCTTTTACTCCACCCTTAACCTTCGTGATGGTTCAGGGGAGCCCTTGTCACTATCGGCTCGACCCTCTGATGCGATCGCTTTAGCGGTGCGAACCCATAGCAATATCCTGGCAACGCAGGAGCTGCTGGATGAGGTTGGTGTCGAGATTCCACAAGGAGAGGGCGAAAACCAGGAGGTTGAGCGTTTCAGGGAGTTTTTGGATCAGATCAACCCCGAGGATTTTGCAGGATAGGCGTAAAACCCTCAACCTCAAGTAGAGGTTTGCTTCGTGTCGGTCATTGTTTCCCCCTCTACCTAGCCTTACATTTATCTCACTCCCCAAGAGAAATGAGCATTTCCCGTGTCCCCAGAAGAGATGGAAATCGGCTACAGAGGCGCTACAGCCTGCTCCGCCGCTGGAATTAGCTACCGTCAATTAGATTATTGGGCACGTACTGGATTAGTTGAACCAAGTATTAGAACTGCAAGTGGTTCCGGAACTCAACGCCTGTATGGCTTTCGCGACATCTTGGTATTAAAGATTGTTAAGCGTTTATTGGATGCGGGAGTTTCACTTCAAAATATCCGTACCGCAGTTGATCATCTGCGCAGCAGGGGAGTAACAGAGTTAGAGCGCATCACCTTGATGAGTGATGGTGCATCAATTTATGAGTGCGCAAGTCCTGATGAGATTATCGATTTACTGCAGGGTGGCCAAGGTGTTTTTGGTATCGCGGTAGGCAAGGTATGGCATGAGGTTGAGGGCTCGCTATCTGTCCTTCAGGGTGAAGTAAATGGTCAGGCGGTAGGTGGCGAAGGTAAGGATGAACTCTCTCTTCGCCGCAAGGTTAAAGGGGCGTAATAACACCCTTGTAAGTAGTATTTGTGCCTTGTAGTAGTTGCTACTAACTATCGACAGGGGTTTGTGTGTCTCGTTCATTTGAGGATCGTCATATTGGCCCTACCTCAGCTGATGAAGCGGCAATGCTTAAATCGCTTGGCTACTCAGATCTGTCCTCATTCATCAGTGATGTAGTTCCATCAAATATCGCGATCAATGGAGTTATTGAAGCGGCGTTGGATTCAGGCAAGAGCGAGGTTGAGGTAATTGCTGAACTTCGATCCATTGCATCGGAGAACAAGGTTTTCCGTTCACTGATCGGAGCTGGATACTACGGAACTATCGTCCCGCCGGTTGTAAAACGAAATGTCTTGGAAAATCCATCGTGGTACACCGCCTACACCCCATATCAACCTGAGATTTCTCAGGGTCGTTTGGAGGCTCTCTTTGCTTTCCAGACGATGATATGCGAATTAACAGCCTTAGATATTTCAAACGCATCGATGTTGGATGAAGGAACCGCTGCGGCGGAAGCTATGACCTTGGCTCGCCGAGCTTCAAAGCTGAGCGATGATGCGGTTTTCTTGATTGAAGAACATGTGCATCCACAAACTAAAGCGGTCGTGTTAACTCGTGCAAAGCCCTTGGGTATAACAGTTGTAGAGGTTGATTCAGGTCATGTTGTTCGCGATGGTTTTGATGGAGAGTTCTTTGGAGCACTGCTGCAATACCCAGATACAACAGGAACAGTTATTGATTACACATCATTTGCCGATTACGCACATTCAAAGGATGCCTTAGTTATCGCTGCAACCGATTTACTGGCATTAACCTTACTGAAGGCACCAGGGGAGTGGGGCGCAGATATCGCGGTTGGAACTGCGCAACGCTTTGGTGTACCAATGGGATTTGGTGGACCACATGCAGGTTTCTTAGCTGTGCGCACAGGTCTTGAAAGATCAATGCCAGGTCGTTTAGTTGGTCAGAGTATTGATGCAACTGGAAAGCCAGCTTTTCGCTTAGCGTTGCAAACCCGCGAACAACACATTCGTCGCGACAAGGCGACCTCAAATATTTGCACCGCACAGGTTTTGTTAGCAAACATGAGCGCCTTCTATGCGATGTGGCATGGACCAGTAGGTCTTCGTCAGATCGCGGAGCGGGTTCACAACTTTGCAGCACGTTTACATGCTGCAACAGGTAATCACGCAGATGTTGTGTTCGATACAGTCCACATTGTCGTAAAGGATGCGATAGCGATTCATGAAAAAGCCGCGGCAAAGGGGATTAACTTTGCACGCGTGAGCGATACAGAGATTCGCGTCGCATTTGATGAAGAGACAACCGAGGAGCTCTTTGCTCAGGTTCTTGAAATTCTCGGAGTAAAGGATGCAGCAGGGGAGAAGATCCCTTCACAGTTTGAGCGCACAAGTAAGTACCTGACCCACCCGGTCTTTAATACCAACCACAGCGAGACCGGAATGATGCGCTATTTGCGCAACTTGGCCGATAAAGATCTAGCGCTGGACAGAACGATGATTCCATTGGGCTCCTGCACCATGAAGTTGAACTCTGTTACTGAGATGGAAGCGGTTACCTGGCCTGAGTTTGCATCTTTGCACCCATTTGCACCACCTGAGCAAACAGTTGGCACACGTAAATTAATCAAGCAGCTCTCTGAATGGTTAGTTGCGATCACAGGGTATGACGCAGTTTCGCTTCAACCCAACGCCGGTAGCCAAGGTGAGTTTGCGGGTTTGCTCGCCATTAGAAATTACCATGATTCTCGGGGAGATCAGGGGCGAAAGATCTGTTTGATTCCTTCAAGTGCCCATGGAACTAACGCAGCATCGGCTGTGATGGCGGGGATGAAGGTCGTTGTTATTGATTGTGATGAGAATGGAAATGTTTCTGTTGACGATATTAAGGCGAAGATCGCTGAACATAGTGATGCATTAGCGGCGTTAATGATTACCTACCCATCAACACATGGTGTTTTTGAAACCGCTGTCTCGCAGATCTGCGAATTAATCCATGATGCAGGGGGTCAGGTTTATGTAGATGGCGCAAACCTGAACGCACTTGTTGGTGTTTCACAACCAGGAAAGTTTGGCGCAGATGTCTCTCACTTAAACCTACATAAAACCTTTGCAATTCCACATGGTGGAGGAGGGCCAGGTGTTGGTCCAGTTATTGCGCGTGCTCACTTAGCACCGTTCCTACCTAATCATCCGATGGATTCTTTAGCCGGACCTGCAACAGGTCCTGGACCGATCTCAGCTGCGCCATATGGTTCGGCCAGTATCTTGCCGATTTCGTGGGCATACATTCGTTTGTTGGGGGGAGAAGGCTTAACCCATTCAACACAGGTTGCTATTTTGTCCGCCAATTACATCGCTGCAAGATTGCAGGATTTATACCCTGTCCTTTACACCGGTGCTAATGGTCGTGTTGCGCACGAGTGCATCTTGGATATTCGCGGAATTACCAAGGACTCTGGTGTCTCAGTTGATGACATCGCTAAACGATTGATGGATTACGGTTTCCACGCACCGACGATGTCCTTCCCTGTTGCAGGAACACTGATGATTGAACCAACTGAATCGGAAGATATCTCTGAAATTCACCGCTTTATCGATGCGATGATTTCGATTAGAGCTGAGATCCAAGAAATTATGGATGGAAGGATCTCAGTTGAAGCCTCGGCGCTACGCCATGCCCCGCACACAGCCCTTTCAGTGGTGACAAGTAATTGGGATAGGGGATATAGCCGCGAAAAGGGTGGGTATCCAGTCCTTCTTGATGGCTTGGTTGCAGGTGAATCAATTGGTTCTCGGATGAAGTATTGGCCGCCGGTTTCACGTATCGATGGCGCGCACGGTGATAGAAACCTTGTCTGTGCCTGCACACCGATGGATGAGTACCGGTAGGGCGGCAGGCTCAGCCTTTCTTTTCTTACTTTACATAATGTAACTTATCGGCGTAATATATAGGCTCGTCGGGCAACCACAAAGAGCGCTACTAGCACCCCAATTAAAGCCCAATCTCCCGCCGCATCTCTAGGTGTTTGGCCATCAATAAGGCCAACATCTGCACGAATACTGGCAGCCTTTCCCATAGAGCTTTGCTGAGTGACCTTGCCGGTGTAATCAATCACCGCCGAGTATCCAGTTGTTGAAACCGAGACAATATTTCTTCCATGTTCTATAGCTCTAATGCGTGTTATCGACAGTTGTTGAGCACTTTCTGCAGACATTCCAAAGGTGGCGCTATTGGTCTGTACCGCCAAAATATTAGAGCCTTGAGAAGCCTGTCTAAGGAGCTCATCATCTATCAACTCATAACAGATTACTGGGGCGATTTTGGCCTTGCCTATAGTGAAGATCTCGGTCTTACTACCGGCTGAGAAATCCTCAACCTTATCGGCCAATGGGGAAACAACT
>LIAM01000070.1 GCA_001438925.1 Actinobacteria bacterium BACL15 MAG-120619-bin91
GTGAAGAAGAAGCATTTGAGGGTATCCGTTATCTAACCTCCTTATTTGCAAACCAGGCGGTTATGAACCCGGATGTTGAAGATATAGATCTTGCACAATTTGTTCCACCTTCAAGTGTGCGCACATACGAGGTACACCCACTAGTTGATGCAATTTTAGATAAAGATGCTGAACATATTGAGCTTCTGTCTATGTGGGCCCCAAATATGACAACAGTCCTTGGTCGTTTAGGTGGTGCAACGGTTGGAGTCCTTGCTAACAATCCATCTCATATTGCCGGAGTCCTGGATGCTGCAGCTGGTGAAAAGGCGGCACGTTTTGTTCGCACCTGTGATGCCTTTGGAATTCCCTTGATAGTTATCGCTGATGTACAAGGCTTCTTGCCAGGTGCTGGACAAGAGTGGGAAGGTGCGGTTCGTCGCGGTGCCAAGTTGTTACATGCCTTTGGCGAAGCGGTTGTTCCACGAGTAACTTTGATTACTCGACGTGCATATGGTGGTGCTTATGTTGCGATGAACTCAAAATCTTTAGGTGCTACACGAGTCTTTGCATGGCCCGAAGCTGAAGTATCGGTGATGGGAGCGGTGGCTGCGGTAAGGGTTCTGCACCGCCGATTATTAGCTGATCTTCCTGAAGAACAACGTGAGTTAATGGAGCTAGAGCTTGCGGCAGAGCATGAAAAGGTTTCTGGTGGAGTTGCCAAGGCGATTGAAATTGGCGCTGTTGATGAAATGATCACCCCCGCACAAACACGAAGTGCGCTAGCAAAAGCAATCGCTAACGCACCTCACCGCCGTGGTTCACACAGCAATATCCCTCTTTAGCTTTTAAAGGTTACAGAGACTGTAGCTGTCACAGTCTTTTCAATAGTTGAGGTGTCGTATGCGCCGTAATCAGCTGTCATTGTTGAATCAGGTGTTGTGATCTGAATAGGACCAGCCTTGACATTAACGAGAGATCCGATTTCTCCACCAACTGCCGATGTCAGTGCTTCAGCACGGACCTTGGCATCCTTCATCGCCTCTGCCATTAACTGTGGACGAAGCGCTGGAAGGTTTGAGATGTAGTACTGAGGACCATAATTGTTGGCATTAATTCCAGTTGCAAGAAGTGTGCCAATTCCTTGGCTCAGCTGTGACACTAGTTGAACATCCTTAGAACGTACCGTTACCTCACGGGTAGCGCGGTAAGAAAGGATTCTTCCAGTTGGATTTCCATTGCTGTACTCCTCATTTGCATATGTTGAAATTGCACCCAAAGTTAAGGCTACTTCTGGGATTCCTCCCTGCGTCAAATACTTTGAAAGTGCAGCAACATCTGCATCGACCTTATTTACCGCGGTCGCAACAGTTGGAGAAGATAAGCTCACATTGAGAACCCAAACCGCGTTATCGGCCGTTGCTGTTGTCTTAGCAGATCCTGTAACAGTAATTCCATCGCTGCTACGAGATGCAAAACCAGAACCGACCTGCATTAATCCACCACCTATTGCAAGTGACATGATTACAGCTGCAATAATAATTGTTACAGCTTTGCGGCGTTCTACAGTGATAATTGGGCTTTCATTAAGTTGAGTCATGTGTATATCTTATCGGTCAAATTGCTCGTAGCTGAGCTACCTCCTGAAGGTCAACACTCCGGAACCGATCTAGCTCTAGCTCCCACGGATTTCCCAACAGGGAGGAGATGCCCTCACGGATACTTTCCTCATCAAAAGCGTTTTTTAGTATCGCGTTCAGTTGATTCTCGCTAAGTATGACCGCACCCGTCTGATCTACAAGTGCGCGATGAATTCCAAACTCTGGCGTGCATCTAAACAGTTCACCACCATTGTCAGTATTTTCAATAACCTCAAAGTTCAGGTAATGCCAACTTCGAAGTGCGCTAGCTAATTCGGCAGCAGCTCCTTGACGATCGCGAAACTCAAGTTGCGTGCGATATGAACCAGGAATCAACGGCTGCGCAATCCATGATGGTTTCACCCAAGCTCCAAGCACCGCTTGAATCGCCCAATCAATATGGTGGCGCAACGCAGATGGCGTTGAGTGAATAGTTAAGAAGCCCCGAACCTGCTGGCGGTTTGAGGGCGTGGTTAAAGGTTCCATAGCTCTCCTTGCAAGGTTGCCCAAATGCGACCTTCCCCAGCAGCATTTTCGGCTCAATCTTGCGGTGTGAACACCTCAATTAGACACCACTGAGCCTGAAACTGTCTACTCCCCCTTTAGGCATACAGGGCTACAGGCGGTACAGTTGGGCTCAGTCGGACGCTTAATCAGTACCCGTTTCATGTTTTGCATAATCGGTATCGCTGGAGCAAGAGGAAGACCGTGAACCGAGGATTTCTCGGATCACCCACATATCGAAGGAAAATACATACATGGCAACAGGCACAGTTAAGTGGTTCAACTCTGAAAAGGGTTTCGGTTTCATTGCAGTTGATGGTGGCGGACAAGATGTTTTCGTTCACTACTCAGCAATTCAAGGAAACGGTTACAAGTCCCTTGAAGAGGGTCAGGCAGTTTCATTTGAGGTCGTACAGGGTCCAAAGGGTCCTCAGGCTGATGCAGTAAACCCTGCCTAATCAACACTAACTATTAAAAACCCCGCCGGGTAACTGGCGGGGTTTTTTAATTACTTCCTCTTCTCATTAACTGGCTCTGGTGGAAGATCACCACTTTTTACACGTTTAGCCTCAACCTCTTTTGCAGGTGAACGATCCTTTCCATCCTTCCAAGCATCTAAGTATTTCCATGGCCACACCATGCCGCGACGAACCCACCATGTTTGTGGAGGTGTGCTCCATGAAAGACCAAAGTGAATATGTGGTTTTGTTCCTCGCGCACTACCTGATGTTCCTACCTTTCCCAGAAATCTTCCCACCTTTACCGCAACCCCTGGTTGAATACTTTTTGGAATGCTCTTTAAATGTGATGCGTAGTATCTAACACCATCATCTCCGATAAAAGATACATACAAACCGCCACGATCAATTCCTAAATTTGTTTTACCAGACCATGAATCAATACGGTTTACTTCATCTATAACACCTGATGTGACCGCGACGTATCGACATCCAGCATCTGTGAACACATCTGTTGCTGGATAACTATGGTGAGCTCTTGGATATGTGTACTCACATCCAACTATTGGAAAGACATAATTAGGTGCAGCCTGTGCCGGAGAAATCGTTGTGGCCAAAAGTAAAATTGCAATCGTAAAAGCCTTTAATCTCATGATCCTAGGTTAACGCTGCACGATCCAATTTAGCGGTAACCGCCATATGAGGAACAGTGAGCGCCCACACAACAACTAAAGCCATCCAAAAGAACTCATCTGAGAAATTTTGTCCACTTAACGCCATTACGCCAGCTACTACAAAGGTTCCAACAAGGGCTGGTAAACCCGGAATCACGGCATGTGAAAATGCTTTCCTGGGCATTCCTTGTGTTAAATCCTCAATGCATCTGGGAAGGGACAGGGTTAGTCGCGCTGTATGTCTCATCGCATGCCAACATCCAAAGTACACAGCAAAGGCGATCAATGGTGGAGCAATATGAGCAAGAAGCAACAAGAGCGTGAGGTCTAACGCCTCTCTATTTCTCTTGCCCATAATCATGACAAGTATTGCTAGCACTGAAAATCCAGTTACAGCAGCCAAGATCTGCGAATCAAAGCCTTGATGCCAATTGATCAAAGCGGGATTTACAGATGCCAAAGCCTCAGTACTTGCAGAATTGACCAAGGGGATAAAAACTGGAGTAAATCCGGCAGCGGGAATATAGAACCAACGATTCAGCTTTGTTCGAGGTTGAGTGCGTCTATCAAGCTCACTGATAAATGCAGCGTCGCCGATTCCGAAGTGGATCGCACTCATGAACAAAACAATGATGAAACCGATGGTATTGAATTGCAGAATTCCGATAACCGCAACAACGGCCACAACAACGTAAATCAGTATGAAAACGGCCATCTTCAGCGGTGCAGCTTTTGGCAGGGTCACCAAATGATCAAGAGCTCCATGTGGAATACCTATCGCAAGGGCGATGATCGCAACAACGACCTGCCAACCCATCGAACTGGAGTTTAGTAACTCAGAAAATACTAAGGAGAGCAGGACTCCGACCATCGCCGCAATCGAAGAGAAAAAGCGAACCTGTTTGAAGAGCGCAACTGTGTTCTCCTGCATGTCTGCCCCCTTTTCGACAACCCTATCAAAGGTGGATGTGAGAAGATCGGCCGTGGAAAAATTTGGCTACATGGCGATGCTGGCCTTCACCGTTTGCGGCTCCTTTTGGTTGGAAATCGTTTTGAAAACCAGCGTTTTGCGCCGCTGGAAGCGTGCACTGCTAAGCATCCTTCCGATAAGCACCCTCTTTTTGATTTGGGATGCCTATGCAATCGCTCAAGGCCACTGGTTCTTTAACCGCGATCGCATGCTCGGAATTTATGGTCCATTTGATATTCCACTAGAAGAGTTCCTGTTCTTCATCATCGTGCCAATGGCCGCAATTCTGACTATTGAAGGTGTTACAACAGTAAAACCCCACCTTCGTGAAAAAGAGTTTGGAAAGGATGAGAAGAAATGATTTACAGTGATATCGCTGTTGCTGCCGTTTTTATTGCAGTATGTGTAGATCTATTTGTCTTCAAGAACTCACTTCTGACTCGCTTAGCTTTCTGGCTTTCCTACATGATCATTCTTCCTTTCCAATTAATGACTAATTGGTGGCTGACCCATCTTCGTGGCGATGGCAAAGCCATTGTTATGTATGACCCAGATTCAATAACGGGGTATCGCATAGCAGCAGCACCCATTGAGGATCTGCTCTTTGGATTCGCGCTCATACTGTCGGTCATGGGGCTCTGGGAATTCTGGGGTCGCAGAGGATTCCAGCGCGAGAAAAATTCGCGGTAAAGTTCACACTCGTTAGGGGCGGTAGCTCAGTTGGTTAGAGCCCGG
>LIAM01000071.1 GCA_001438925.1 Actinobacteria bacterium BACL15 MAG-120619-bin91
CTTGCGATCGCGATGAACCGTATCGGTGGAAAATCTAATACTGGTGAGGGTGGAGAAGACCCAGAGCGCTTTGTTCCAATGGCAAATGGAGATTCAAAACGGTCTTCGATCAAACAGGTGGCATCTGGACGCTTTGGTGTCACAAGCAATTACCTAGTTAATAGTGATGATATTCAAATTAAGATTGCTCAGGGTGCAAAGCCTGGTGAGGGCGGTCAGTTGCCTGGCAACAAGGTGTATCCATGGATTGCTAAGGTTCGCTACTCAACTCCTGGTGTTGGGTTAATCTCACCACCACCTCACCACGATATTTACTCTATTGAAGATCTTGCACAACTTATTCATGATTTAAAGAATGCTAATAAGGATGCACGTGTTCATGTAAAACTTGTAGCAGAGGTTGGCGTCGGAACAGTCGCAGCTGGTGTATCAAAGGCCCACGCTGATGTTGTTTTGATTTCAGGTCATGATGGTGGAACAGGTGCTTCACCACTTACATCTCTCAAGCACGCTGGTGCTCCTTGGGAGCTGGGCCTTGCTGAAACTCAACAAACCTTACTGCTTAATGGTTTGCGTGATCGCATCGTTGTTCAGACTGATGGTCAATTAAAGACTGGCCGTGACGTTGTAATAGCAGCCTTACTTGGTGCAGAAGAGTACGGCTTTTCGACTGCACCCTTGGTTGTTTCAGGGTGCATCATGATGCGTGTTTGCCACTTGGATACATGCCCTGTAGGAGTTGCAACACAAAACCCAGAGCTTCGTAAAAAGTTCAATGGTAAGCCCGAGTTTGTAGAAACCTTCTTTGAATACATCGCCGAAGAGGTTCGCGAGCTATTGGCTCAACTTGGTTTCCGTACACTTCAGGAGGCTATTGGTCATGTTGAGTTCCTTGATACACGCAAGGCGGTTGATCACTGGAAGGCGGCTGGACTCAACCTTGAACCATTATTGGTTCGTCCAGATGTCGTTAGCGCGCTCCACAACACCGTTGCCCAGGATCATGGTTTAGATGTTGCTCTTGATAACACCTTGATTGAACTTGCCCAACCGGCGCTTACCAAGGGTGAAGCGGTGAAGATCGATTTACCTGTACGAAATGTAAATCGCACAGTCGGAACGATGTTGGGCGCAGAGGTAACTCGTAAATATGGCGCAGAGGGCTTGCCTGCCGGAACCATTGATGTCACATTGCATGGATCAGCAGGACAATCACTAGGTGCATTCATACCGCAGGGTGTCGCAATTCGCTTGTATGGAGATTCCAACGATTATGTTGGTAAAGGAATCTCTGGTGGTCGCGTTGTTGTTCGTCCAGATGTAAAAGCAACCTTCTTATCTCATGAAAATGTTATCGCAGGAAATGTGATCGGCTACGGGGCAACTGCCGGCGAAATCTTTATTCGTGGAGTTGTAGGTGAACGGTTCTGCGTTCGTAATTCTGGTGCTTTAGCAATCGTTGAAGGTATTGGCGATCATGGGTGTGAATATATGACCGGTGGAACCGTTGTAGTTTTAGGTCGAACAGGGCGCAATATTGCAGCAGGTATGTCTGGTGGACGTGCATACGTTTTAGATCTCGATACTGCAAATGTCAATGCAGATATGGTTGATGTCTTGGCTGTTCCTAATGATCAGAAGGAAACACTAAAAGATCACATCTCTAAGTACTTTGCTGAAACTGGATCTGAAATTGCACAAGGGATATTGAAGGATTGGGAAAAGGGCGTAGCTCGCATCTCATTGATCATGCCTCGTGATTACGCACGTGTTCTTGCCGCTATGGATCGTGCAACTCGTGAAGGGCTACCAGTTGATGCATTAGTAATGGAGGTTGCTGCAAATGGCTGATCCAAAGGGCTTCATGAACACGCCACGCGAGGTTCCAAAGCGTCGTCCAGTAGATGTTCGCATCAAAGACTGGCGTGAAGTCTATGAACCACAAAGCTTTGAACATCTGCAAAAGCAGGCAGGTCGTTGCATGGATTGCGGTATCCCGTTTTGTCACAACGGATGTCCTCTCGGAAATCTAATTCCTGAATGGAATGATTTGATGTACCGAGGAGATAAGAATGAGGCGATTGATCGCTTGCATGCGACCAATAACTTTCCAGAGTTCACTGGTCGACTTTGCCCAGCGCCCTGTGAAACCGCTTGCGTTGTAGGAATTAATCGAGATGCTGTAACAATTAAGCAGATTGAACTTCGCACTATTGAAGAGGCCTTTGGGGCTGGAACGGTTAAGCCACTGGCTCCAGATCGTTTAACTGGAAAGACGATTGCTGTTATTGGTTCAGGTCCTGCGGGCCTTGCTGCAGCACAGCAGTTAACACGTGCCGGCCACACAGTTGCTGTCTATGAGCGTGCCGACAAGATTGGTGGGCTCCTGCGTTATGGAATTCCAGAGTTCAAAATGGAGAAGCACATTCTTGATCGCCGTTTAGAGCAGATGGAGAAAGAGGGAACTCGTTTTCGCCCAGGTGTTGATGTCGGAAATGAGTTAACTGGTGCAGATTTGCGTAGAAAGTATGACGCCGTTGTTTTAGCTGTTGGTTCAACACAGTGGCGTGACCTATCAATTAAGGGACGTGAACTTAAAGGTATCTACCAAGCAATGGAGTTCCTGCCATGGGGCAACAAGCAAGCCCTTGGTGAGATTGAGAATCCACCTATTAACGTCGCGGGAAAGCATGTGGTCATCCTTGGTGGCGGCGATACCGGGGCGGATTGTTTAGGTACATCTATTCGTCAAGGCGCGGCAAGTGTGACTCAGTTAGAGATCATGCCTCGCCCAACAGATGAACGTCCATCAGGTCAACCATGGCCAACCTATCCAATGATTTATCGGGTATCTAGCGCACATGAAGAAAAGGACAACCGTATTTTCTCAGTCAGCACTGAAGAGTTCTTGGGGGATGGAGACGGTAATCTTCGTGCGATCAAGATCGTTGAAACTGAGTTTGTTGATGGAAAATTCGAAGCGGTTGCAGGCTCTGAAAAAGAGATCCAATGTGATTTTGTCTTTATGGCGATGGGATTTACAGGTCCTGAGAAATCCTCACTGATCAATCAGCTCTCTGTCGAACTAGATGAACGTGGAAATATCAAGCGTGATGAAAACTTCCAAACGAGTGAGGATGGAATATTTGTTGCAGGCGATGCTGGTCGTGGTCAATCATTAATCGTGTGGGCTATTGCTGAGGGAAGAAGTGCAGCAGCGGCTGTTGATAGATATCTCACTGGACGTACCCAACTTCCATCACCTATCGAGCCAACTGACCGTCCACTCATGGTTTAAGGTAGATACATGCGTAGAGCCAAGATTGTGTGCACGATGGGTCCTGCAGTTGAGTCCGCCGAAAAGGTGGCGGAGCTGATCCAGGCGGGAATGAATATGGCCCGTCTGAACTTATCTCACGGTGGATATGAAGAGCACCAAAGCCGACTGGATCGAGTGCGAGAAGCCGCAAAGGCTGCAGGAAAGCCAATTGCAATTCTTGTTGACCTACAGGGACCAAAGATTCGTCTTGCACGATTTGCCAATGGTCCACACGAATTAGGACGTGGAGATATATTCACAATTACAACTGATGAGGTTGAAGGCACTAAGGATCGTGTTGGTACTACTTACAAAGGTTTGCCGGGCGATTGCAAGCCAGGCGATCGCATCTTGATTGATGATGGAAAAGTTACCGTTGAAGTTATCGAAGTCAAAGGCAACGATGTTGTCACTAAGGTTATTCAGCCAGGAGCAGTCAGCAATAGCAAAGGTATTAACTTGCCAGGTGTTGCTGTTTCAGTCCCAGCACTTTCAGAAAAAGACAAAGAGGATTTGCGTTGGGGGATGAATGTTGGTGCGGACTTCATCGCTCTTTCATTTGTTAGAAATGCTGCCGATATCAAAGATGTCCACGCAATCATGGATGAAATTGGTTTCCGTATTCCTGTAATTGCAAAGATTGAAAAGCCACAAGCGGTAGATAATCTTGAAGAGATCGTTGCTGCCTTTGATGGCATCATGGTTGCCCGTGGCGATCTTGGAGTAGAGATGCCAATCGAAGATGTACCACTAGTACAAAAGCGTTGTATTGAATTAGCTCGTGAAGCAGCAAAGCCGGTGATTGTTGCAACTCAGATGCTTGATTCGATGATTACAAACTCCTCACCCACTCGCGCCGAAGCAACAGATTGTGCAAACGCTGTCTTAGATGGCGCGGATGCATTGATGTTGTCAGGTGAAACCTCTGTCGGAGCTTTTGCAATCGAAGCGGTTGCAACAATGGCTCGCATCATTGCCCGTACCGAAGAAGGCGGATTTGAAATGATTCGTGCTTTGCGCACGACCCCTAAGACAAAGGGTGGTGCAATTACACGTGCAGCAGCTGAGGTAGGGGCAATTGTTGGTGCAAAGTACTTAGTTACCTTTACCCAATCAGGTGACTCTGCTCGTCGTATGGCACGTTTACGTTCACCTATTCCTATAGTTGCTTTTACTCCAGAAGTTGGAACCTACAACCGATTAGCTTTGTCATGGGGAGTCGAGCCAGAGGTAACTCCAATGGTGAAGCACACCGATGAGATGGTGAAGCAAGCCGACACTTTATTGATTAAGTCTGGCCGCGCTCAAGTAGGCGAAAATGTAGTCATCGTTGCTGGTTCGCCTCCAGGAATTCCTGGTTCAACCAACGCTATGCGTGTTCACCGCGTAGGAGATGCTGTTGGTGGAGTCGTCGAGGCGTACCGCTAAGATTGCCCCACAGAAGGCCTCGGTACTCCAACGGTAGAGAGGGCAGTCTCAAACACTGCATAGTGTCGGTTCGAATCCGACTCG
>LIAM01000072.1 GCA_001438925.1 Actinobacteria bacterium BACL15 MAG-120619-bin91
CAACAAACCACCGATGTACCAACGGGCCATATCTGATAAATCGCCATACGTTCCCGCTTCGAAGAATAGAGGCTTTCCATCTTTCCACAATGATTGGTGAACGTGCATACCTGAGCCATTGTCTCCGAAGAGTGGCTTAGGCATAAAGGTTGCGGTCTTTCCGCCTTGCCAAGCGGTGTTGCGGATGACGTACTTAAACTTCATTACATCATCACCTGCATGCAAAATGTCGGTGAAACGGTAGTTGATCTCCATCTGTCCAGCGGTACCCACCTCGTGGTGTGCACGCTCTACCAGTAGTCCTACCTTGCCTAGCTGCATCACCATTTCATCGCGAAGATCTGCAAATTGATCTGTTGGAGAAACAGGGAAGTAACCACCCTTTACTCGGGTGCGGTACCCACGGCTTGGTGTTCCATCGGCGTCGTACTCCACACCTGTGTTCCATGCACCTTCATAGGATTCGATCTCATGGACAGCGGAGTTGATGCCGGTCTTAAAGCGAACGCTATCAAAGACATAGAACTCAGCTTCTGGTGCAAAGAATGCGGTATCTGCAATCCCAAGTGAGCGCATGTAATCAACTGCCCGTGCAACTACGCCACGAGGATCGCGACTATACGGTGTGTTATCAACTGGATTGTGAACTGAGAAAATAATGATGAGAGTTTTTTCTTTGCGGTATGGATCAATATATGCAGACTCTGGAACTGGTAGCAGTTTCATATCTGACTCATTGATTGTCTGGAAGCCTCGAATTGAGGAACCATCAAACATTAGGCCATCGGTGAATACAGCTTCATCAAAGGATTCAACTGGAACGTTGAAGTGATGCTGGATACCGGGCAGATCTGTAAAACGAACATCAACAAGTTTGATGTCCTCTTTCTTGATGTAAGCAAAAATTTCCGCTGCGTTCTTAAACATGCATCTCCCAATTTCACATGTGATGCGCAGAGCCCTCATCATTGAGTTTCTGTCGCTTTTACGTAGTTGAACCCTAGGTCCATCGGGTGAAATTGACATAACCCGCTTGTTAAATTCATGTTACGTCCGCCCCATTTGAGCGTTAGGCTTGTCACATGAGCGTTGAGTTCACCCGGGTCAGCCTGGGTCGCCGGATGTCAGCGCTCATGGTCGATTGGTTGGCCTGCTACTTCATCGTCGCGGCTTCAACTGGAGGAATCGGGCAGATGGCCCCCAATAGATCATGGACGGTTTTAGCCCTATTTTTTGCAGAGGTAGCGATTCTCTCAGCCTTGCAAGGCGCTTCATTAGGTCATCGAATCTTTGGTATTCACATCATTCGATTTAGCGATGGTGGAGCGATCACACCTCTTGCCGCCTTAATTCGAACAGGATTACTGATCACCGTGATCTTTGCCGTCACCTTTGATGAAAATGGCAGAGGTTTACATGAGCGATTAAGCGGTACCGTTCTTACGAGAACAAAGAGAGTGTTCTAGTACTTAACGAAGCTTTGGTGCACGGGTTGGCATTGGTCCCTTAGGAATTGGCATCGACATCCCGCCAACAGCCTTCAGGCGTGCACGAACCTCTCGCATTTGATGGGCGGTTAACTTCTTTGGAAGTCGCTTCATCTGCTTTTGAAGTTTGCGGATTGGAACCCGGCCATCCTCAGCCCCAACTAAAATCTCAGTGATAGGTACACCCGGTGCAAATCGTTCAGCCTTCTTGCGTTCATCGTTGATCATTTGACGAACCGCATTGGATCCTTCTCCGGTAAGCACAATTCCTGCACGTCCCACACTTCGGTGAACCATGTCTTGATTTCGAGCCACAGCCACTGCAGGTGTTGTTGTCCAACCCTTTCGGATGGCCATTAAAACACTTGCTCCGGCACCGATCTGTCCTTCAATAGAGCTGTAGGCAGCTGCTCCGGCTTGTCTTGTGAAAAAGAGAAGAGTGATGAGAAGTGCAACTGGCAGGAAGACAAATGCAAAGTAAATTGTTTGACCAACAACCGAACCAATTGCAATTCCGATTCCCCATGAAACTGCGAAGATTCCAATGAGGGCAAGGCTAATCCAAGGCTTTACCTGCTTGGTGACCTTGTAGGCATCACGAAAGGTTTGAAAGCGTGGTTTCTTAATCTTCTTTTCTTTAGCTTTTCTCTTAAACATAGCGCTAGTTTAGTGGGGCTGGCGCGGTTCCACCAAGACGAGTTGGTGCCCAACGCTGGCCCACATGACTATCAGGGTAATTCTCTTGAACCTGGCGGAGCATCCCCATCATCACCTGTCGCAAGTGCAGCTCGGCCGCCTCAATGTCAGCATCTGGTGAGTAGTCAATCGCCTCACCAAATGAAACCGATATAGGGGTTTTGCCCCGTTTAAAGTTTGGCTTCACACCTTTTGTATAAACCCTTTGCCCACCCCACACGATGGTAGGAATTAATGGAACACCTGCCCCAACGGCAAGTCGAACCGCACCTGATTTAAGTCCCTTGATTTCAAAACTTGTCGAGATAGTTCCTTCTGGAAAGATACCGATAATTTCTCCAGATTTGAGTGCGTGAAGTGCTGCAACAAATGAGGCGGAGCCATTGCTTCGATCCACATTGATGTGATGCATTCCGCGAAGAAGTGGGCCTGCTATCTTGTTATCAAAGAGCTCTTTTTTTGCCATAAAGCGCACATATCTCTTCACCGGCAATGCTGCAGTACCTGCGAGTGCAAAGTCCAAATAACTCACATGGTTGATTGCAAGAATCGCTCCACCTTTGCGTGGAATATTCTCATCACCCTGAAAATCAAATTGAAGACCCAGATATCTCCAAAACCCTTTAACAAGGGCGATAACTGGTGGGTAAACAAGATCAGCCACGAGCCGCCTTCTTCTCCATGGCCTGCTTGTACAAACGGCCGGCGCGATATGAGGAACGAACCAGTGGACCACTCATAACTCCGAGGAATCCAACCTCTTCGGCCTCTTGGGCAAGTTCAACAAACTCTTCTGGCTTTACCCAACGCTCCACTGGATGATGCTTATTGGTGGGGCGCAAATACTGAGTAATTGTTATGAGATCACAACCAGCGCTGTGCAAATCAACCAAAGCCTGCGAAATCTCTTCGCGAGTTTCACCAAGACCCAAAATCAAATTGGACTTGGTGATCAAGCCAAAATCTTGGGCCATGCCAATTACCTTGAGTGATTTTTCATAGGTGAAGGCTGGGCGTATCTGTTTAAATATTCGTGGAACGGTCTCTAAATTGTGGGCAAATACCTCTGGACGGGTTTCAAAGATGGGATTGAGAAGCTCTGGCTTTGCATTGAAATCAGGGGCGAGCATTTCAACACCTGTGCCAGGGTTGAGTTGATGGACTACTCGAATAGTCTCGGCATAAAGCCAAGATCCCTCATCCTCTAAATCATCTCGCGTAACACCTGTGATTGTGGCGTAGCGAAGGCCCATTGATTTAACTGATTCGGCAACTTTGCGCGGCTCTTCACGATCAATAGGTAGTGGCTTTCCTGTATCAATGTTGCAAAAGTCGCAACGACGGGTGCAACGATCTCCACCAATTAAAAATGTTGCCTCCTTATCCTCCCAACATTCAAAGATGTTTGGACAAGCCGCCTCTTGGCAGACGGTGTGCAGACCCTCACTTTTGACTAGTGATCGCAATCTCGTGTACTCAGGACCCATATTTGCTCGGGTCTTAATCCATTCAGGTTTACGTTCAATCGGTGTCAGAGCGTTACGTGCTTCGATACGAAGCATTTTGCGACCTTCAGGTGCCAATGTCATGCACTCACCCTTTTCAGAGATTCAAAGATGTGTCGCTCAACCAATGGAGCTACCTCTTCTATTGTTATTGAACGTTGTAACTCAATCTCCAATGAAGTAACTCCAGCATCAGAGATTCCGCAAGGAATAATGGTAGTAAAAGAGGTGAGATCTGGATTTACATTGAGTGCAAAGCCATGCATTGTCACACCTTTAGCAACTCGAACACCGATAGCTGCAATCTTTCGATCACCCGAAGAATCTCTCACCCAGACTCCCGAACGACCCTCAATGCCCTGTGTCGATAAACCCAAATCTCCACACACAGCAATCAAGCCTGACTCAATCTCTCGAACAAATCCAACTAACTCTGTCGGATTAATGAGTTTGACTATTGGATAACCCACCAGCTGTCCCGGCCCATGCCAGGTGATTCTTCCGCCGCGGTCAACATCAATCACAGGTGTTCCATCGGTGGGCTTTTCCGATTCATCTGTACGACGACCTGCGGTAAAAACCGATGGGTGTTCAAGGAGCAGTAGCGTATTTGGGCGTTTTCCATCAACAACATCTTGATGAATTGTTTTTTGGGAGTCCCATGCCTTTTGATAATCAACCAATCCATGGCGCGAGAGAGCGATCATGGAGTCAGATGAGCTTTCCAATACGGACACAGCCATAGCCTAAAGGTAGGCTAGCCCCCATACCAATTCAAAAGATGAGAGGTCTTACCTAGTGTCACAAGCAAGTATGAAGAAGAGCCGCCGCCCACTTGTTTACGCACTATTAGTCATTTTCCTGTGGTTTGGGGCTAGCGGCGTCTTTGGGCCGCTCTTTGGAAAACTCTCAACTGTTCAAGAAAATGACAACTCTGCATTTTTGCCAGATAGCGCCGAATCCACCCAAG
>LIAM01000073.1 GCA_001438925.1 Actinobacteria bacterium BACL15 MAG-120619-bin91
TACTCGCCAACTGGGGTTGGCTTGTATTGGGTGTAAAAGGTAGATACAGCGGTAACTTCAGCGGCTTCTAGCTGTAAAAGCTTTGCGATTACTTCGATGCCTTCATTGGTTACATAACCCGCCTTTGATTGAACATAGTGAAGCAAAGGCATAATTGCAGAACGAGAACGTGGATAGCGCTTAATAATCGAATCCATTGTTGACAGATCTTCAGTTGAAAACGCCATTAGCGATCAACACCTCCCATAACAGGATCAATTGAAGCCACTGCGCCAACAATGTCAGCAACCATTCCGCCCTCACTCATTGCAGGTGTTCCTTGCAAATTGTTGAAAGATGGATCGCGGAAGTGAACACGGTATGGCTTTGTGCCACCATCTGAAACAACTGAAGCACCTAGCTCGCCACGTGGAGATTCGATGGCAGCATACGCCTGGCCTGCAGGAACATGGAAACCTTCAGTAACAAGTTTGAAGTGGTGAATCAATGACTCCATTGATGTGCCCATAATCTGGCGAATGTGATCTAGCGAGTTACCAAGTCCATCGCCACCAAGAGCAAGCTGAGCAGGCCATGCAATCTTCTTATCGGCAACCATTACTGGTGCTCCTTCTAGTTTTTCAAGCTTGTCGACACATTGTTCGATGATGCGAAGTGATTGCTCTAATTCATTCATACGAATCAAGAAACGACCATAAACATCGCAGGTATCTGCGGTAACTACATCAAAGTTATAGTTTTCATAACCACAGTAGGGCTGAAGCTTGCGCAGATCCCAAGGCATACCAGTTGCACGAAGAACTGGTCCGGTGATTCCAAGAGTTGTGCAACCTGCAAGATCTAGATAACCAATACCTTGTGTGCGTTTCATCCAAATTGAGTTACCAATAAGAAGTGTTGCATTATCTTTAAAGTTCTTGCGCATCAACTTAACGCCATCGCGAATCTTTGTTAATGCACCCTCTGGTAGATCCTGTGCGACTCCACCTGGACGGATGTAGGCCATATTCATACGAAGACCAGTGATCATTTCAAATATCTCAAGGACTGTTTCACGGTCACGGAAGGCAAAGAACATAGGGCCCATAGCGCCTAGTTCTAGCGCTCCGGTACCCAGTGCGACCATGTGTGAAGAGATACGGTTGAGCTCCATCATCATTACGCGAATAACTGTTGCGCGCTCCGGAACATCATTGGTAATTCCCAAAAGTTTTTCAACTGCAAGACAGTAAGCGGTCTCATTATGCAGAGGGCTCAAATAGTCCATGCGGGTTACAAATGTTGTTCCCTGAGTCCAACTGCGGTACTCCATGTTCTTTTCAATTCCTGTGTGCAGGTAACCAATACCGCAGCGTACTTCGGTGATTGTTTCGCCTTCGAGCTCTAAAACGAGACGAAGTACTCCGTGAGTTGAAGGGTGCTGAGGACCCATGTTGACGACAACACGTTCCTCCTTCGTCGCGCCAATCTCTTGAACTAGCGCATCCCAGTCTCCACCTGTAACGGAGAAAACTTTTCCTTCAGTGGTATCACGTGATGGTGCGTATGGATCAAAGGTTGTCACTTGTAACTCCTTCTTTCACTAGGAGGTGGCGTTGTTGCGCCCTTGTACTCCACTGCGATTCCACCAAGTGAGTAATCCTTGCGTTGTGGGTGACCTTCCCAGTCATCTGGCATCAAAATGCGAGTTAAACCTGGGTGACCATCAAAGATAATTCCGAACATGTCATATGTCTCGCGCTCATGCCAATTGTTGCCAGCCCAAACTTCTACAACAGATGGAATGTGTGCATCAGCATCTGGAACAGAGACCTCTAAACGAATACGTTGATTCTTTGACATAGAAAGCAGAGGGTAAACAGCGTGCATTTCACGGCCTGTTTGATCTGGATAGTGAACTCCGCTAACACCCATACACATTTCAAACTTCAACTTGTCACGCAAAATCATCGCAACTTCTACTAACTTTTCACGCTTTACATGAAGTGTTATTTCTCCGCGATCAACAACTACACGTTCGATCGCATCTGAAAAATCGGGGTATGCACGCTCGAGATCATCGGCAACCTCATCAAAATATGAGCCATATGGACGTTCAGAAGAGCCAAAATTGCTGGCTTGACGGACTAATCCACCGTAACCAGATGTATCGCCAGTGCCCTGTGCACCAAACATGCCACTTGTCATGCAAGCAAGCCCTTCATCTCATGAGTTGGCTTTGCATTCATTGCTGCAAGTTCTACCTCTTTGATGACCTGTGCGCGATTAGCACCAAGCTTTGTATCACTGATTTGTTCATGCAGCTTCAAAATTGCATCGAGCAACATTTCAGGACGTGGTGGGCAGCCAGGCAAGTAAATATCAACTGGCACAACGTGATCTACACCCTGAACGATCGCGTAATTGTTAAACATTCCACCTGAAGAGGCGCATGCACCCATCGCAATAACCCACTTTGGTGCAGACATTTGATCGTAAATTTGACGCAATACCGGGGCCATCTTGTTTGAAACACGGCCTGCAACGATCATGAGATCTGCTTGGCGAGGAGATGCACGGAAAACTTCTCCACCAAAACGAGCAATGTCATACTTTGCCGCTGAACCAACAGCCATCATTTCAATTGCACAGCATGCAAGGCCAAAGGTTGCTGGCCACAATGAGTTTTTGCGCATATAACCTGCCAGTTTTTCAACTGAGGTTAAGACAAATCCGCTCGGTATTTTTTCTTCAAGACCCATTTTTAATCCCAATCCAATCCGCCGCGGCGCCATACATATGCAAAGGCAACAAAAACCGTTCCAATGAATATCGCCATTTCAACCAAACCAAAAATTCCAAGAGAGTCAAAAGCGACCGCCCATGGATATAAAAAGACCATTTCAATATCGAAGATAATGAAGAGCATCGCAGTTAAGAAGTACTTGACTGGGAAACGTCCACCTTCTGCAGCTTGTGGTGAAGGTTCGATTCCACACTCATATGCATCTAACTTGGCTCGGTTGTAGCGCTTTGGACCTGCGAGCGCACCGGCGGCAACTGAAAAGATCGCAAAGCCCAAGCCGATCGCGCCTATCACCAAGATAGGGATGTATGGATTGGATGTGGATATCACGGTCGAAATCCTAAGGTCGAAAGGCGTATGCCTGTGACCGCTAGCCCTTAATCCCGCTGTGAACTGCAACAACACCAAAGGTGAGGTTTTTCCAGGTGACCCTAGACCAGCCAGCCTTCTCCATGTGAGCTGCCAGCCCCGCCTGATCTGGCCAGGCGCGGATCGATTCAGCGAGATAGATATAGGCATCTGGGTTGGAGCTGGTTTTTTTAGCGATCGCCGGCAGGAGCCTCATCAAATACCTGGTGTAGATGGTGCGAAAGGGGCGCCAGGTTGGATGGCTAAACTCCACAACCACCATTCGACCCCCTGGCTTTGTGACCCTGCAGGCCTCGACCAGGGCCTTATCAAAGTCGGCGGTGTTTCGAAGGCCGTAGGAGATAGTGGTTACATCAAAGGTATCGGCCTCAAAGGGCAGGTTGAGGGCATCGGCCTTGGAGAAGTTCAGATATGGCCGGGCCTTTCGGCCCTGGGCCAGCATCCCCTCACTGAAATCTGTAGCAAAAACAGTTGCCCCAGCTTTATGGAGCGGCTCCGAGGAGGAGCCAGGTCCAGCGGCTAGATCTAGGATCACCATTCCGGGGGCGGGGGCGATGATCTTGGTTGCAGCTGTGCGCCACGCCTTTGTTCGTCCCAAACTCAAGAGATCATTTACAAGGTCATACCTTTTGGCGACCCCATCAAACATCGCCGCAACCTCATCGGGATCCTTGTTCAGATGTGCGCGGGACATGCCCCTATTCTCCCTTGAAGTAGGCTCATCCACAACTTAACCCCATGAAAGGGTGCGTATGTCGCTCTCTGCTACCTCGCTTCGCGCAACCTTAATGCCACGCACATCAGCGCTCACCAACACACTCCTAGTAGTCAGCGGAGTTTTTGCCTTGGCGATCTTGGCTCAGATCGCGATTCCAGTTCCTGGTTCTCCAGTTCCAGTGACAGGACAAACTTTAGGAGTATTGCTGATCGGCACCGCATATGGATCAACTTTGGGCGTTACTACCTTTGCACTTTATCTTTTAGTTGGAATCGCTGGTGCTCCAGTATTTGCAAACAATGGATTTGGGATTGATCGCGTCATCGGAGCAACTGGTGGTTACTTAATTGGAATGCTTCTTGCAACTTATGTTGTAGGACAGTTAGCTCGTTTGCGTTTAGATCAAAAATTCTTAACCGCTCTACCATCAATGCTAATCGGAACAATCATTACCTTTGGATTTGGTTTACTCTGGTTGCACCAATACACCGGACAAAGTTGGGGCTGGACAATCTCTGCAGGATTAACTCCATTTATTGCTGGAGAAGTTTTCAAAATTGCAATTGCCGGGACATCTCTTCCAATTATTTGGCGTTTAATTAATCGTAAAAATTCATAACTTATGCCTGAATTAACCCCAGTCACAACTGTTCGCTTAGGCGAGCACCTGCCATTGCTGGATTTACTCCCAGATGCACAACCTCTTGCA
>LIAM01000074.1 GCA_001438925.1 Actinobacteria bacterium BACL15 MAG-120619-bin91
GCCATCTTGATTTCTTCAGCTGTGCGCTCACCCAAAAGTAGGGAGAACTCACGCTTAACCCAGTTAATAATTGATTGATCGAGCTCATCTCCACCTACGCGAATTGATAGCGAGGTAACAATTCCGCCAAGTGAGATAACTGCAACCTCAGTAGTACCGCCACCAATATCTACAACCATGTTTCCGGTTGGCTCGTGGATTGGTAGACCGGCACCGATCGCTGCAGCCATTGGCTCTTCGATGATGTACACCTTACGTGCACCAGCTGCATAACCTGCATCCTTTACCGCACGCTGTTCAACACCTGTGATACCTGAAGGAACACACACAACGATACGAGGCTTAGCAAGGTAGCGACGACGGTGAACCTTTTGGATGAAGTAACGCAACATACGTTCTGTTGTATCAAAATCTGCGATAACACCATCCTTTAGGGGACGGATAGCAACGATGTTGCCAGGAGTACGGCCGATCATCTTCTTCGCTTCAATACCAACGGCCAAAATTCCACCGGTGTCTTGGTTGACAGCTACTACTGATGGCTCATTCAAAACAATGCCACGTCCACGTACATAAACAAGCGTGTTTGCTGTGCCTAGGTCAACGGCCATATCGCGACCAATGAAGGACATTCTGCTTCCTTGTGACATCTTTGCTCCTTGTGCTTTTTTATCTCTTGGGGAATTAATTACTTCGGGAAGAAAATCTGAATCTCACGAACCGCTGACTCAGGTGAATCAGATCCATGAACTAAATTCTGCAAAACCTTTGTACCTTGATCGCGAGCTAAATCTCCACGGATTGTTCCTGGTGCAGCAACAGTTGGATCTGTAGCTCCAGCTAATGAACGGAAACCTTCGATAACACGATTTCCAGATGCAACGATCGCAACAATTGGGCCTGACATCATGAACTCAACTAGTGGTTCGTAAAATGGCTTCCCTACATGTTCGGCGTAATGCTTTTCAAGTAATGCGCTATCTGCTTGCAACATGCGCAACGCATCGATCGAGTAACCCTTACTTTCGATTCGAGAAATAACCTCGCCAACTAAACCGCGGCGTACGCCATCGGGCTTAACGAGGATAAGTGTTTTTTCGGTGCTCACCCGCCTAGTCTATTAGGGTTTTTTAGCCGCTGCAGCCAGCAAGGCAGCCCGAGCCGCCTCACCCTTTCGGCCCACAACGATGGCCGCTACCCAAAGACCAATCAAAACCACCCCAATAATGAAGAAGGATGGCTCAACAAATCCAAATGCAATCATGGCGATCTGCATCAATGACCCGATTACAAAACCACCTGGGAGTCGTACGAGACCGGCGGAGACAAAGAGCAGGAAGGAAACAACGCAACCATAGATAATTGCGGCCTGAGAGTGATCCTTCATCGCTAACAAGATTGCAAAGCCCAGAGTCATGCTCTCGGCGATTAATACAGATGCTCCAAGTACCTTCATCGTGCAAACTTCTTTCTCAAGTATGTGCGTGCTTCGCCAACAGTTACGACTGAGCCAGTAACAATTATTCCAACTGTGTCATCACTGAGCGGTCGAATCGAATCTGCAACAGCTTTATCTAGAGCAGAGTTTAAATCTGAAATCTCAAAAACGCGATCTGAACCAAATACTGAGGATGCAATCTTTAATAACTCCGAAGAAGACATTGCACGAGATGAAGAGCTCTGAGTCACAATGACATGATCAACAACTGGCTCTAGTTCCTGGAAGATTCCTGTGGCATCTTTGTCACCAAATACACCCACGACGGCAATAATCTCATCAAAGTTGAACTCGTGTAACAAGGTCTCAGCTAAGGCCTTTGCACCATGTGGGTTGTGCGCTGCATCTAAGATAACCGTTGGTTCGCGATGTACAACCTCGCACCGTCCAGGTGAGGTCACTGCGGCAAAGCCGGCACGGACCGCATCGATATCTAACGGTTGATCACCAAAGAAAGCCTCAACAGCAACTAAAGCCGCCGCTGCATTTGCCCCTTGGTGGCGACCATGCAGAGGCAGAAAGATTTCATCATATGTGTCATGAATTCCCTGAACCGTTAGCAACTGTCCACCAACTGCGACCGCACGTGAGAGAAGTGAGAACTCAACTCCTTCGCGAACAACATCTGCACCTACCTCAGCCGCCTTTCGGATTAACTCCTTTGCCGCCTCTGGCTCTTGCTGGGCTAGGACTACAAAGCCGCCCTCTTTGATAATTCCAGCCTTGGTTGATGCGATTTCATGCAGGGTGTTACCCAGATACTCCATATGGTCAAATCCAATCGGCATGATTACCGATACATCAGCATCAACAACATTGGTTGCATCCCATTGCCCACCCATGCCAACTTCAATAACTCCAACATCGACGGGGTGTTCTGCAAATGCTGCAAAAGCTAGAGCTGTTATAGCCTCAAAAAATGAGATTGGGTGTTCAAACTTTGTATCCATTAAATCAAAATAGGCGGCAATGTCGTTGTAGGAAAAGATTAATTCCTTGGGATCAATAGGTTCACCATTGATTGAAATACGCTCACGATAGCTTTCTAGATGCGGACTAGTAAACCGTCCTGTTCGCAATCCATGCGCAAACAAAAGAGAATCAACCATTCGGCTGGTGGTTGTCTTTCCATTTGTGCCACCGATGTGAATCGTTGGGTAAGTCAGTTGCGGTGATCCCAAAATATCTACAAGAGCGGCAATTCGTTCGGTACTCGGTGCAATGCGAGTCTCTGGCCAACGCGCAAGCAAAGCTTGTTCGATCGCGTCTACACGCTCTTGATCATCCGGTGAAATAATCATGCTTGTGGCAACGCTGCAAGAGCAGCGGTGATTCGTTCGATATCAGCGGTTGTCTTTTCCAGACGCTCACGAATCTCGACGACAACATTGTCAGGTGCTTTGGCCATAAAGCCTTGATTGTTCAACTTCACTTCGGCGGTTTGCTTATCCTTTGATGCTGTTATTAAATCCTTTTCAAGTCGAGCACGCTCTGCAACTACATCGATAGAACCAGTGAGATCAAACTCGATTGTGACCCCAGCTGCCTCGCACTTTGCACTTGGTGTGATCTCACCGAGCTCCATACGAACAACAAATGCAACCGCTGATGAGTACTGCCCGATCTCGCCAGAAGCAATAATTCGACCAGGAATCTTTAATGAGGTCTTTATACCTTGATCATTTCGGAATCGACGAATTTCGGTGATGATATCTTGAAGCTGACCAACAAGGGCCTCTGACTTCTTATCGATATGGGCAGAGTTTGCTACTGGCCACTGCGCAACAACAAGGGATTCTCCCCCAGTAAGGGTGGTCCACATCTGTTCGGTAATAAAAGGCATGACCGGATGCATCAAGCGGAAGAGTTGATCTAGCACATAACCAAGAACGCGCTTGCTTGCATCAGCAGCTCCTGAAGCAAAGCTTTCCTTTGAAAGCTCTAAGTACCAGTCGCACAGGTCATCCCATGCAAAGTGGTACATCAACTCGCAGGCTCGTGCGTACTCGTACCTTTCAAGTAGATCTGTTACCTCAGAAACCGTTTCAGATAAACGGCTAAGAATCCACTTATCAATAGCGTTGAGCGAATCAACGGTAGGAAGATCTCCTGCAACCGTTGCACCATTCATCATCGCAAATCGTGTTGCATTCCAGAGCTTTGTTGCAAAGTTTCGAGAGCCACCGATCCAGTCTTCAGCAAGTGCTTGATCAGTTCCTGGGTTAGCACCACGGGCCAATGTGAAGCGCAGCGCATCTGCGCCATACTTATCCATAAACTCAATAGGATCGATAACATTTCCGCGGCTCTTGGACATCTTCTTACCAAATTGATCGCGCACCAATCCGTGCAACATGATTGTTTTAAAGGGTGGTACCCCATCCATGGCAAAGGTGGACATCATCATCATGCGTACAACCCAGAAGAACAAAATGTCATATCCAGTTACCAGAACTGATGTTGGGTAAAACTTTGCAAGATCTGCTGATTTCTCGGGCCAACCAAAGGTTGAAAAGGCCCACTGACCAGATGAGAACCAGGTATCTAAAACATCTGAATCCTGAGTCCAACCAGCTGGTGCGGTTTCATCTGGGCCAACAACTTGTACCTCACCATTTGGTCCATACCAAACAGGAATTCTGTGTCCCCACCACAACTGACGTGAGATACACCAGTCATGCATGTTGTCGACCCACTCGAAGTAACGAGGAGCAAGTGCTTCAGGTTCAATCTTTACCGCACCATTGCGAACTGCATCTGCAGATGCTTTAGCCATTGGTTCGACCTTAACAAACCACTGCTTTGATAAACGTGGCTCGACGGTTGTATCGCAACGAGAACAATGTCCAACTGCGTGCATGTAAGGACGCTTTTCAGCAACGATGCAACCTTCGGCACGAAGTGCTTCAACAACAGC
>LIAM01000075.1 GCA_001438925.1 Actinobacteria bacterium BACL15 MAG-120619-bin91
CCCAGCATGGTGAAGCCGGTGACCCAGGTGATTCCGCTGAATGCGCCCAGAATTATGACGATGAAAACGGCAAGGACCAGGTTGGGGATTGCGGCCAGGGCCACAAGGAATGCGCCGCTGATTGTTAGCGATGCACCGAAAAGTCGGCGGCGAGAAAACTGTGCAAATATTTTTGGGCCAAGTGCGATACCGAGTGCAAGGCCGGTGAAGACTGCGCCGAAGAGAACGCCGTATGCGGCTTCTCCGCCGCCAAGATCCCCAACAAATGTTCGGGCAAGGCCGATGACTGCGCCGGCTGCGACAAATGCGCCGACCATTCCGACGATTAGGCCGCGGATTAATTTGCTAGTTGAAACTGATTTCCAACCTTCATGCAAGCTTTTGAGAATTCCGGTTTCGGCGGCGTGCTTTGCGGCAGCTCCCTTTGGGATTTCGCGCAATCCCCAGATTGTGAATGCGGCGAAGGCAAATGACAGTGCGTTTGCATACAGTGCTAATTGGACTGCGGTGACGTTAAATGAAAAGGCTGCGTTAAAGGCTGAGGTGAAGAGTGAGAGGAAGGTAAAAATAAGTGCTGCAACTGGTGCGGTTCCGTATGCTGCCAATAATGAGACTTGGTTTGCGTTCTCTAACTTTTCGCGTGGGACCAGGTTGGGCACTGATGCCTCTTTGGCCGGTGACCAGAACAGGGTTATGCATTCGACCAAGATCATTGCGGTGTAGAGCCAGAAGTAATTGTTTACGATGGGAATTGAGATATAGAGCGCGGTGCGCAGGATGTCGCAGTTCACCATTAATTTGCGGCGATCTAATTTGTCGGCGATAACTCCGGCGATGGGGCCGAGGAAAACCGCTGGTAATAAGCGCGCGATGAAAACACCTGCGATTGCAAAGTTAGCTTTTGCGTAATCTCCACCAGAAAGTTGTTGCGCCAGCGCGGTTGTGGCAAGAAGGCCAAGCCAATCTCCAAGGGAGGAGAAAACCATCGAGTTCCACAGCTTGCGGAAGGGTTTGATCGCAAGGACTCCGCGGGTTACCTGCTGCGCGGGGGCGGCAGGGGTCGGAAGCGTCTTTGGCATGGTCGGAAGTCTATCGGGGCACCTTTGAGCGTACACAGGGGGTAAATTAGACCTAAATTTAGGGCTATATTACTCCCTAACTCACAAGGAGAAATGATGGACGAAATTCTTACAGGCACATCTATTGGTATTTCTGAGTTTAAACAAAATCCCAATGCTGCTGTTAAGGCGGCAGATGATTTGCCTTTTGCAGTACTCACAAACAATCGGCCGTCTTTCTATGTCATGTCTCCAAAGATGTTTGATTACCTCACCGAGAAGCTCTGGGAAGTCCAAATCACTCCAACAGTTCTAGCAGAGCTTAGGGCCCATGAAGAAGGTTCTGAGCCTTCTATAACAGTCACCCTAGAAGAGTTGCGAAGGGAGTCACGCCTTGTACAGCCTCGCGTTTCGGCCAAGCGCAAAAAAAGCGTGGCTCAAACTCGATCCAAGCGTACGAAATAAACTTGAAAAGACATTAGAGAAAAGATTACACAATCCCTTTATTGATAGCGCCGCACTTTCTGGTGATTTAGCAGGTTGTTACAAGATCAAGAGTAAAAGCAGTGGGTACCGTCTTGTATACAAGGTCACTGAAAGTGAGTTAATTCTTTTGGTAATTACTGTGGGTAAACGTGAACGAGGAGAATCCTATAGCGATGCAAAAGCTGAATTAGACAATTTCAAAGAAGGAAGTTAATTACACCTCTTCAAGTCAGTTCTTATTGCTAGGTTTAGTACATGGATGACGAAAAAGAAAAAGATTTAGAGCAAACCAATAATTTAAGCCTTGAAGAGAAAATTGCACATAGCTTCATAATTCCTGCGCGAAATCCACAACGTGTTTTTACTATGCCCAAAGGGAAAATTTCTGAAGGTAAACAGTTGTCTGAGATTCTCATCGAAGAAAGGCGATCGGCGAAGTTTTAAATGCGATCGCCGGGTATGAAGCTTTAGCGGGCGGCTAGAAGGGAAATACCGATAGCAGATACACCCATCAAGGTGAAGGCGATCAGGAAGATGTATAAACGGGTTCTTTTCATTGTGTGCGCCTAAGCTTTTTTAGCGGCTTTCTTTGCTTTGCCGGTTGCTGCTTTCTTGGCAGCTTTTTTGGTTGCAGCTTTCTTGACAACATTTTTTGTAAGTGTTGGTGCGGTGTCTCCGGGTTTTGCCTTTGCTGCCGCCTTTTTGCGTGTTTTCTTTGGTGAGGGTCCGTTTTCTGCTTCCCAGGCACGGCGTCCGGCAAGAAGTTCTAGTCCGCGCTCAAGCGTCATTCCTTCTGCGGTATCACCACGACGAAGTGTTGCATTTGTCTCGCCATCGGTAACGTACATACCAAAGCGACCATCTTTGATAACCAAAGGCTTTTGTGTCTCAGGATCAACACCAAGCTCTTTAACAGGAGGCTTTGCAACTCCACGACGGCGCTCCTTTGGCTTTGAGTAAATACTTAAAGCCTCTTCAAGGGTCATCGTAAATAAATGGTCTTCACTTGGCAGGGTACGAGAATCTGCACCAGCCTTTAGGTATGGACCGTAGCGACCATTTTGAACTGTGATCTCATCACCTGCATCATTAACGCCAAGTACCTTTGGAAAGGATAGAAGTTGCAATGCATCTTCATATGTGACGGTATCTAAGGTCATTGTTGAAAGCAGAGAAGCTGTCTTTGCCTTTGGAGCATCTGCCTTTTTCTTTTTCTTCTTACCGGACGCAGTTAGTTCCACCGGAACTTCTGGCAGAACTTCGGTGATGTAAGGCCCAAAGCGTCCGCTCTTTGCAATGATCGGCAGGTTAGTTGCAGGATCAATACCTAGCTCGCGCTCACCAGAAGGTGCTGCTAATAATTCAATCGCCTTGGCAAGGGTTAATTCATCAGGTGCAAGTGATTCTGGAATGTTTGCCAGCTTGCGCTCTTCGCCCTCTTTGTTTTCTTGCAGATAAGCACCGTAGCGGCCAACGCGGATTTCAATCTCCGGGGATAGGTTCATGGTGTTGGTTGCACGAGCGTCAATAACCCCTAAATCAGCTGATAACTCATTAAGTCCAGGCTGGCCATCTACGCCGTAGAAGAAGTCCCGTAGCCAATCAACTCGGCCGGCTTCACCCGCTGCGATCTTGTCGAGATCCTCCTCCATCGATGCGGTGAACTCGTAATCAACCAACTTTGTAAAGTGGGTTTCTAGTAATCCTGTTACAGAGAAGGCAAGGAAGGTTGGAACAAGTGCGCGACCGCGTTTGTATACATAACCACGATCTTGAATTGTTTGAATAATTGATGCAAAGGTAGATGGGCGGCCGATGCCTAGCTCTTCAAGTTTTTTAACAAGGGTTGGTTCGGTGTAACGGGCGGGAGGCTTAGTCTCGTGGCCTTCGCAGGTGTATTCATCTACCTTTACCGATTGTCCAAGGGTCATCGCAGGTAAACGCTTATCTGCAGATTCCTCATCCTTGTTATCTTCTGTAACGATCTCATCGTATGCGGCAAGGAATCCTGGAAAGGTAATAACAGAGCCATTGGCGCGGAAGATTGTTTTCTTGCCATCGTTAGTGGCGGCGTCGAAGTCAACGCGCATCTGCATCTTTTTAGCATCTGCCATTTGTGAGGCAACGGTGCGCTTCCAGATTAGATCGTAGAGAGCAAACTCATCACGTGATAGTTCGGGTGCTAGCTCACCTGGGGTCTTGAAGGCATCACCTGCTGGGCGAATCGCTTCGTGGGCTTCTTGTGCGTTCTTAGTTTTACCTTGGTACACACGTGGCGCATCAGCAACATGGTCTGCACCGTACAAAGCTTTAGCAGCGTTGCGAGCTGCGGTGATCGCTTGTTGTGAAAGGTTAATGCTGTCGGTACGCATGTAGGTGATGTAACCGTTTTCGTACAGTCGTTGTGCAACGCGCATCGTGATTTGTGCACCCCAACCAAGTCGGCTACCTGCATCCTGTTGCATAGTTGATGTTGTAAATGGTGGCTTTGGACGTTCAGTGCGTGGGTTTTCCTCCATTGATTTAACGGTTAAATCACTGCTTTTAAGGCTTTCGACAAGCCCCTTGGCACCTGCTTCATCTAGCAAAAGAGTGTTGGCAAGGGACTTTTCTTTAACCGCACCATCTGCGCCAAAGTCTGATGTGGCTGCAACTTTCTTGCCATCTACTTCGAGCAAACGTGCGTTAAAACCAAGTGCTGTCACCGCTGCTAGATCCCACCAGGCGCTGGAGATAAAGGCCATGCGCTCACGCTCTTTTTCAACAATTAACCTAGTCGCAACTGATTGCACACGACCTGCTGAAATTCGTGGCATCACTTTCTTCCAGAGAACAGG
>LIAM01000076.1 GCA_001438925.1 Actinobacteria bacterium BACL15 MAG-120619-bin91
GCCAGTTGAACATAGATTTGAAACTAAGCCACATTCGGCGCAGAGACCAACTCCATAGCTAGCGTTCTCAACATTGCATCCGGTAACGATTCGTCCATCATTTACTAAAGCTGCAACACCTACCGGAAAGTTTGAGTATGGCGCGTACGCCATTTTCATCGCCCCGATAGCTGATTGGTGAATCTCTTCCCAATTAATTGTTGTCATCGAAGCCCACCACGACGGTATGGCATGCCATCTGCCGCAGGCATTCGTAATCTCTGTGATGCCAGCGCCATCACCAGAAGTGTTGCGATGTAAGGAGTCATTGTTACCAATTGTCCTGGAAGCTCATCGACTGCAAAGTAGAACCACAGGGTAAATCCTGCCGCGGTAAGAGCTAAGAGCCCACCAATCTGCTTTCCACTCTTGAACTTTCTAAATGCTACAAATGCAAGAATTACAACAATAAGTAGAAGTAGGGCATGAATCGCCGCAGAATCTCGAAGTTGAAGCGCATCGGCAAATCCAAACAATCCAGCACCTGCTAGCAATCCACCTGGACGGTAATTTCCAAAGAGCAGAGCTGCAAGACCGATATATCCACGGCCAGCGACTTGATTTTCTTGATAATTACTTGCTGCAACGATCGCTAAGAAGCCACCACCTAATCCAGCAAGTCCACCTGAAATCAATACCCCTGCGTACTTCATCGCATATACATTGACACCTAGAGATTCAGCTGCAACCGGTGCCTCGCCTGCGCTTCGTAGGCGCAAACCAAAGGCGGTGCGCCACAAAATAAAGTAGGCCAAAGGAACAAAGGAGATAGCCACAACTGTTACATATGAGACATCGCCGGTTAGGCCGCGAAGAATCGAGGCGATATCAGAGACAAAGAACCAGTTGAGGTTGGCGATCGAGCCCAATAGATCCGGACTCTTCCAGCCAAAGTACTGGCCGCCAGATAGAACCGGCAGACCATTTAATGGAATTGTTTCAATGCCTGGAGATTGAGATGGTCCAGGCCATGATCCATTTTTGTACATAAGGGTTGATAAGTAACGAACTAAACCAGCTGCGATGATGTTGATAGCAACGCCCGAAACAACATGGTCTACACCGAAGGTCACGGTTGCAATTGCATGCACAAGCGCCCCAACAGATCCAAAGATCATTGCAGCCATTAATCCAAACCATGGACCATGTTGAGAGCCGATATAGCCTCCAGCCCATGCACCCATGATCATCATTCCTTCAAGTCCAATATTGACAACACCTGCACGCTCTGAGAACAAGCCACCGAGCGCTGCAAGCACGATTGGAACAGATAGAAGTAATGCAGCAGAAGCTGTACCCGTACTCGTTAAATCAGATGCACCTGTAATGACACGAATTGATGCCAGGACAAATACCAACATGGTGGCATAGCGAAGAATCTTCATAGCCTTCATGGCTGCACCACCTTTGCTAGCTCATTGCTTTGTAAGGTTAATTTGAAACGTCTAACAACCTCGTATGCGATAACAGCGCTGAGAAGAATTGAGCCCTGCATAATTACATAGGTTTCAGGTGCAATATCAATCAGCTCTAGTGAACGTGAACTCACTTCTAAGAATCCAAATAACAGTGCGCTAAATGCCATTCCACCAGCTGAATTTCGCCCTAACAGCGCAACAGCGATTGCAGAGAAGCCAATACCAGCACGGAAGCCCAAGTTATATGAGTGGGTCTGGCCAAGCACTTCAGGCAAGCCAGCAAGTCCTGCGATTGCACCAGAGATAACTAAAGCAAGAAAGGTCATCTTCTTTGAGTTGACACCGCTTACACGTGCAGCGATTGGATTTAATCCAGATGCACGAAGTTCAAAACCAAACCGAGTACGGTTCACAACAAACCAGAAAATCAGACCTAGCGCGACCGCCACGAAAAACATTCCATAAACACCACCGCCGGGCTGATCCTCAACACCGAACTTGCGAAGCAATGGCATTAAATCTGGAACCTGTGCCGATGCTGGAAGCTCCTTTGTCTGAAGGTTGTTAGAACCTTCTTCTACCAATGCAAAGTGCTTTGATAGAAGATAAGCCGATAAGCCACCTGCTAAAGCGTTGAGCATAATTGTGGAGATAACCTCATTCACTCCACGCTTTACCTTGAGGTATGCCGCGATCGCTGCCCATAATCCACCAAATGTCATCGCAATGATAAATACCACTGCAACATGAAGCACTGGTGGAAGCACAAACATCGCACCGATGTAGCAGCTAAACAAAGCACCCAAGCGCAACTGACCTTCCACGCCGATGTTAAATAGACCTGCTCTAAAGGTCACTGCAATTGCAATGGCAGCGATGTAGTAAGGGGTGGCGGTGTTGATAACCTCCATCAGCGATCCGGCCTCAGTGCCGTAATCCCACATAGTCGTGAAAGCTTCCATGGGCGATTTTTTGCTTGCAATAACTGCAAGGCTTGAAATTATGATTGAAAAGACAGCCGCAGCCAAAGGTGCAGCAACAGCTAATCCGATCTTGCTTGGACTAAGTTTTCTGGTCAGTGAGTTACTCATACCGCACCCGTCATCGCAGAACCTAGTTGCTCAGGTGTTGTCTTTGTAGGATCAAGTTCAGCGGTGATTGCACCGCGCAACATCACAAGCAATCGATCAGACATTCCGATCAACTCTTCAAGATCTGCGGAAATAAGCACAACCGCCATTCCCTTTTCGCGTGCTTTACGAAGCACATCCCAAATCGCGCCCTGTGCACCAACATCAACTCCACGAGTTGGATGCGATGCGACTAGCAATGCAGGAACTTTGCTCATTTCACGACCAACAATAAACTTTTGTTGATTACCACCAGAAAGTGCCGCAGCTAAAGTATCAGGACCAGGCGCTCGAACATCAAACTCCTGCATGATTGTGCGGGTGCTTTCGATTGTTGCCTTCTTATCAATAACAAATCCACGCATAACAGGCTTGCCACGCTGATGGCCAAGGATTCTGTTCTCCCACAATGGTGAACTCATCATCAATGCTTGACGTTGACGGTCTTCAGGAATTAAGCCAATACCTAGATCATGTCGCTCTGCCACACTTAATTCATCAATTGAACTGCCATGAAATTCAATGGATCCGGTGTACTCACGCAGACCCATGATTGCTTCTACTAACTCGGCCTGACCATTTCCTTCTACACCAGCGATACCAACGACTTCACCCGCATGCAGGTCGAAGCTGATATTTGAGATTAAATTACGACTACCAGTTGCTGTTGCGATAGAAACATCCCTAAGAGTCAAGGTGATCTCTTCACGACGGGTATGGCCCAATGTTGATGGCTTAGGTAGCTCACTTCCAACCATGAGCTCTGCTAATTGACGAGCGGTGACATCCTTTGACTTAACCTCAGCAACGGTTGAGCCTTGTCGGACAACTGTTACCTCATCGGCAACGCGCAATACCTCATCAAGTTTGTGAGAGATAAAGATGACCGCCATGCCTTGGGCACGAAGGCCTTCTAAAGCTTTAAAAAGATCATCTACCTCTTGTGGAACCAATACAGCGGTTGGCTCATCAAAGATCAAGATCTTGGCACCACGGAATAAAACCTTCAGGATTTCTACACGTTGACGCTGTCCAACGCCTAACTCTTCAACTAAAACATCTGGGTCAATATCTAATCCATACTGCGCCGCCATTTCTACAACCTTTTTGCGGGCGGCTACAAAATCAATTGTTGCTCCGTGCTTTGGCTCGGAGCCTAAAATGATATTTTCAAGAACTGTGAAATTGTCTGCCAACATAAAGTGTTGGTGCACCATTCCGATGCCGGCAGCGATCGCATCATTTGGGTTTTTGAAATTAACATTTGCACCGTTGACCAAAATCTCGCCGCTATCTGGGCGTTGCATTCCATACAAAATCTTCATGACCGTTGATTTGCCTGCACCATTTTCACCAACTAGAGCATGCACAGTGCCTGTTTCAACCTTGATCGAGACATCTTTGTTCGCAATCACCCCCGGAAAGCGTTTTGTGATGTGTCGAAGTTCTACCGCTACAGACACTGTAACTCTCCTTTGACTAGCACCGCTTGAAAAACATTTGGCCCAACAAGGAGATCTAACTCCATTGTTGGGCCAAATGCCACTTTCTAACTACTTAGTTCCACAATTGTAATCGCTTGGAGCGATTATGGCTTTGTTGGAACCTTAATCTTTCCTGACTTGATTGCAGCTGCAGCCTTATCGATCTGCGCCTTGTACTTGTTGATGTATCCACCTGAGTAGGAAACGCCAACACCATCAAGTGAGAGATCGTAAACGCGACCGTAGATACCTGACTCATC
>LIAM01000077.1 GCA_001438925.1 Actinobacteria bacterium BACL15 MAG-120619-bin91
TGACTTGTTACGTGACGCTTGTGTTCCACGTGAGTAGAAGGCTGATCCATTTGCTGCGACCAACTTGTCATACGCTGCTGATCCTGGAGCAAGCCATGTTGAACGGATTGGCTCAGTCTCACCATTGATAGGTGCGATCAACTTCTCCATCATTTCCTGACGTGGAAGTGCTAGCAAGAATGCTTTACGTAGCGCCTTAGAACGAGCGCCATCCTTGACAGAGAACAACCCTGTGTATGGAGCCTCATCTGGAGCGGTGTCGTAGTGGAGATCCCAGTGCTCGTAAGCAACTTCATCCTTACCTACAACGTTTACATTCTTGATCGCCTTGAGCTTTGCCACACCGTCAGCGGTTGCCTGGCCTGAGTAAACATCGAGCTCACCGTTTGCAAGTGCTTGAGCCGCTGCTGTTCCATCTCCGATGAACTTGAATACAACGGTATCAACTGATCCGCTCATCGCAGGTCCTGAGTTGTATTTAGGGTTCTTCTTCAATGTGACAGATGTCTTTGCAACTGCGCTCTCGAGCTGGAATCCACCATTACCTACTAGAAGCAATGGGTTTGTCTTGTCGTTAACAGTTGTAATTGTGTAGTCATCAGTCCAGACCTTACCCATCTTCTTAAGAAGTGCGGTGTCCTTATCGCGGAAAGCATCAACAAAGCGATCACGAGCTGCCTCGTTCTCTGCGACAGTTCCGAGCTTTTCCTTGCCTTCTGCCATCAACACAAGAGTGTGCACTGGTGATGGTCCTGGACCATATAGATCCCAGTTAGCAATTCTCTTCTTGAATCGGAGGGTTACAGTCATCTTGTCTGCTGAAAGTGTTGGCTCGCCAACGATGTTTGCATCGTAAACACCTGAGTATCCAAGACCATTGAATGCAGGAGCATCCTTTCCTTCTGGGTCACCCAAGCCTGCAGCGATTGAATATGCGTTGCTGCTTCCTACGTGTGAGAGAAGTAGGTCTTCACCTGTGATTGGAGTTCCATCTGACCACACGCGGCCAGGGTTAACTGTCCACTGTGTACGGAAATCTGTAGCTGAGTTCTTAACAACCTTGTATGAACCAAAAACTGTATTTCGAATTAGTTCCTTCTTGTTGTTGTAGTAATTAAAACCGGCACTTTGCAGGTAATCAACCGCAGCACAGGTTGTTGAGTTTGTGGCCGAAAGGTCACAGTTCAAACCAGTAATTGGGTTTGTCTCATGCAAGATAACCGTTGAACGAGTTGCAGCTTGTGCTGGGGTTAGCAGTGAAAATGCCAACGCCGCTGAGGCTGCTGTTGCGAGCGCAAACTTTGCGCCACGTGTGAACTTCATAGTTCCTCCTTGAGGGTTAAAGAAAAGCGTCTGTGGAGAGTCGACCAACCCCATAGCCGCTTTTGCTGGCTGAAGTCTGCCCTAGTGAACGGCAAATGAGCAAGGAGTGAACAACAAAAATCAACTTACCTAGGTAACAACTTGGTAACCCTTGGCTGAAAATGGGGTGAGATTGCGTTAGCTAATGGCTTCGGCTCGCGCCTTATTGAGGGCGGCTGTCGTCAAACGGGGTGCGGCAAATATGAAGATTAATAGGCCCAAGACCGCTCCCAATAGGTAGGGCGCCCGCAAAGCAACTTCACGAGAGGTCATGCTTTCCAGCAGAGTCACAACCGCGCCACCTGCAAACATTCCGATGGGTATCGATCCCCAGGCAAAAAACCGGTACACGCTATTGACCCGTCCAAGTAGTTGCGAGGGGATAATGCTTTGTCGAAGGGAAACGGTAATGGTGTTCCACAAAACCGCAACTAAAGACTCAAAAACAGTAACTACCCAGACGACTTGCCATGAGGATGTGAAACCAACAATTACATAACCAAGTGGCGCAACGATTAATGCGATCCAAAGGGATGGACCGCTTCCCAATTTTTCAGATATCTTCGGTGCTAGTAATCCACCGGCGATCCCGCCAATGGCACCCGCGGTTCCTAAGATAGAAAAGACAAATACAGAAGTTCCTAAAACCTCTTGCGCAAATAAAATAAAGGTGACACCCACCAAAGTTCCAACACCATTCATGCACCCCAAAATAATTGCTAACGGGCGAAGCAGTGAGTGATTCCATAGCCACGTAAAGCCTTCCTTGATTTCAGCTCTGAAATTCACTTTTTCCCGTGGCACATCATGAATAGGCTTAAAATTTCCCTTTATCGTTGCGAGTAAAGCGACAGCTATGAAAAAGGATCCTGCATCGAAAAAGAATGGTAAGTAGATAGCGATACCGATTAGTAATGATCCCAATGGAGGTCCGATAAAACTATTAGTAAGGGACTCTGCTGACCACATGCGGCCATTGGCTTTTTCAAGGTTTTCCTTATCCACAACACTTGGCAAAATCGTCTGTGCACTGTTATCTCGTAACACCTCCGCCATTCCAAAGAGAAATGCGGTGACTACAAAGGTTAGATACAAGCCCCAATTAGTCTCTAGATCGGTAATCGAGGTCAATTCATTAAGTGATGGAAGCGAGTCTTGATTAAGCAGTACTACAGCACCTACTGCGATCGTTAAAACTCCTCTAAAGGAATCCATTGCAAGGATCAATTTCCGGCGATCAAATCGATCGGTTATGACTCCGGCATGAAGTGTGAAAATTAGCCACGGTAAACGGGATGCAAAACCTGCCGCAGCGATAAGCAACGGAGAGCGTGTAACTGCTGATGCCAACCAGGGATATGCGATGGCTGAAACTCCATCACCTAAATTTGAAATTGCTGTAGCGGACCATAGTTTCCAGTAGGCATGGCCCAACTTTTTTTTCATAGAAGGTGATTATCGTGGAACTTCAACACTCTTTGCAACGCTTAAGAAAAAGTTGATTGATGCCAAGGCGACGATAGTGGCGATCGCTCCCCCGACATACATGGGAATTCGAAGGCCGTACTGAGCAAGGACTCCGCCAATGACTGAACCAATCGGCATCATTCCCCACACAAGAGTTCGACGAGTTCCATGAATTCGACCATAAAGCTCATTAGGAATAACAGTTTGGTAGGTAGCCATGAGCAGGATGTTCCACTGTGCGATGGTAAATCCGCCAAAGGTGGCAAGAGCAACAAAGACAAATATATTGGGTGCAAATCCCTGTAACAACAAAACTACAGAGCTAAGGACGATTCCTAGTGTCATCATGATGCTTCGACCAAATCGCTGTGAGGCTCGAGGTGCAACGATGGCACCTAGTAGTGCACCGACTCCTTGGATGGCCAGAATTACACCAAAGTACCGTGGAGCAAGCCCTAGCTCTTTGACAATAAAGAGTGCGATGGTAGCCGTGCCCATGGAGTAACACACACCAATGGATGCAGTTGTTAAAACTAATCGACGCAAGTTGATGTGGTTGTAGAGATACTTAATTCCAAACTTTATATCTGCAAAAAAGCCAGGTTTGTCTTGATCTGTAACTTCTTTGCGAACCTCTTGTAGATATTGGATTGGGATTGAAAGAGCCAAGATCGCTGCAACTGCATACCCAATACTGTTAATAAAAAATGGTAGATAGATAGCTAGGGCAAAGAGAAAACCACTTAATGGGGCACCCACAAAGCCTTGAATAACGGTTTCTGAAATCTGTAACCTTGAGTTTCCCTTTTCATAATGCTTCTGATCCAAGATCTGGGGAATCAATGACTGAGCGGTCGTATCGTTGGCTACTTCACACACACCAATAACAAATGCGGCTGCAATCAACCAATAGATAGTGAACTGATCTGTTGCGATCGCTAGAGCTGAGGCACCAACTACTGCGCTGCGAATGGCATTGGAGGTAGCCAAGATGTATCGGCGATCGACCCGATCAACCATCGCACCAATGGGGATCGCAAATAACAGCCATGGCAGCATCACCATGGCACCAGTAATGGAGATTAATACGGTGCTATCTGTTAGGGATATCGCAATGAGTGGGGCCGCTGCCATAAGAACGCCATCGGCAAGGTTTGAAACTAAACTGCTGGCCCATAAACGATTAAATGCTGGACCCATAGCGGCAACCTTAGCAAAACAAATTAGATGATTAAGAGTTTCTTGGCCTTCTCTACAGCGGTATGGCGACCATCAACTTCCAACTTGCGGTAGACATTTCGTAAGTGAGTCTTCATGGTGTTTTGTGAAATATGTAATTGTTTTGCAATAGCACTGAGTGGAATACCGGTCGTAAGGTGCTTGAGAATTTCAAGTTCGCGTGAAGTCAGCTTCTCGTCTAGGGCACCGGTATCGCTATTCATGGCTTGGATACGCTCTGTCATTTCTTGAACCACGCTTTCTCTAAAGAC
>LIAM01000078.1 GCA_001438925.1 Actinobacteria bacterium BACL15 MAG-120619-bin91
CGCGATCCTCAGATACTTGATCAGGTAAAGAGCACACTTGCGCAGTTGACCACTAAAGCTCCTGGACGAGCGATCGAGGTTCGTATTCCACCGTATGCAGCGGTTCAATGTGGCGAAGGACCAACTCATACAAGAGGTACACCACCAAACACGATCGAGATGGATGCTCAAACCTGGCTTGCACTTGCGTGTGGTCAATTAACATGGGCTCAAGCATTGTCTGATGGAAAGATCGCAGCCTCTGGTGTGCGTGCGGATTTGTCGGAGTATCTACCGTTAGGAGCACAACAATGAGACGCCCTGATGGATTACTCAATCACAATGTTTTAGGTGAGGACAAGGGACCACAGGATGCATGCGGTGTCTTTGGTGTGTGGGCACCTGGTGAAGAGGTTGCAAAGTTAACCTTCTATGGTCTCTACGCGTTACAACATCGGGGAACCGAGTCGGCAGGAATTGCAACAAGTGATGGCGAAAGAATTCTTGTCTATAAAGATATGGGACTTGTTTCTCAGGTATTTACCGAAGGAGATCTTGCAACACTTAAGGGAAATCTTGCTGTCGGACATTGTCGATACAGCACAACGGGATCTAGTACTTGGGTGAATGCTCAGCCCACCCTGCGCCCAACTAAGTATGGAACGCTGGCTTTGGCCCATAACGGCAACCTCACCAATACTGGTGATTTAGCAGAGCTAGTTCAAAAGCTTGAAGCGACATACACACGAGGTGCAACAACCGATACCGAGATAATGACCGCGCTACTGGCTTTGCAGGACTCTAAAAATGTTGAAGCAAGTGCATTAACGGTTTTGCCCCAATTGGAAGGTGCTTTCTCCTTGGTGTTTATGGATGAGCGCACTCTGTATGCGGCCCGAGATCGACATGGAGTCCGTCCCCTAGTTCTTGGAAAGTTAGAGACTGGTTGGGTAGTTGCATCTGAAAGTGCGGCCTTAGATATCGTTGGAGCCGCCTTTGTGCGAGAGATAGAACCAGGAGAGTTAATCTGTATCGATGCCAATGGAGTTCGTTCTCAACATTGGGCGGATGCACAACCAAAGGGATGTCTCTTTGAGTATGTTTATTTAGCGCGACCAGATACAACGATCGCGGGTAGTGGAATTCATAAGACTCGTGTCGCAATTGGTGCGCAACTTGCAAGGGAACATCCTGCCGAGGCCGATCTAGTAATTCCTGTTCCTGAATCTGGAACACCTGCAGCGATTGGTTATGCAAAGGAGTCTGGCATTCCGTATGGCATGGGGCTAGTGAAAAACTCATATGTAGGTCGAACCTTTATTCAACCATCTCAAACTATTCGCCAATTGGGTATCCGCTTAAAGCTAAACCCTTTACGTGAAATTATTGAAGGAAAACGAATCGTTGTTGTCGACGATTCAATCGTCCGTGGAAATACTCAACGAGCAATTGTGCGAATGTTGCGTGAAGCCGGGGCACGAGAGATCCATGTCCGTATCTCATCACCACCAGTTAAGTGGCCTTGCTATTACGGTATCGACTTTGCCTCACGGGCCGAGCTCATTGCTAATGGTTTAGATGTACAAGAGATTCGTCGATCTATTGGTGCTGACTCCTTGG
Source organism: Actinobacteria bacterium BACL15 MAG-120619-bin91 (assembly GCA_001438925.1). GTDB lineage: Bacteria > Actinomycetota > Actinomycetes > Nanopelagicales > Nanopelagicaceae > Planktophila. The sequence continues at coordinate 1,600 of LIAM01000078.1, forward strand.
GGTATGTATCCCTTGAAGGCCTCATCGCAGCTACCGAAGTGAGCTCAGAAAAGCTATGTTCTGCCTGCTTTACAGGAGAGTATCCAATCCGCATCCCTGAGGATTTATCTGAAGGAAAGATGCGCCTAGAGATTACGGAAGCACACGGTCACTGATGTCTACTTATAAGGATGCTGGCGTTGATATTGATGCAGGAGATCGCGCCGTTGAGTTAATGAAGGCATCTATTGCAAAGGCATCACGCCCAGAGGTTATTGGCGGTATAGGTGGATTTGCAGGTTTGTTTGATGCAAGCAAGTTAAAGAATATGAAGCAGCCTTTGCTTGCAACATCTACCGATGGAGTTGGTACAAAAACTGAGATTGCACGTGCTTTAGGAAGATACGACACCATTGGCGAGGATCTTGTTGCAATGGTTGTTGATGATTTGGTTGTTTGTGGTGCAGAGCCCTTGTTTATGACGGATTATATTGCGGTTGGCAAGGTAGTTCCAGAACATATTGCAGATATCGTTGCTGGAATTGCTCGTGGATGTGCAAAGGCAAATACAGCTTTGATTGGTGGCGAGACCGCGGAGCACCCTGGCTTGTTAGATGATGATGAGTTTGATCTCGCAGGTGCAGCAACTGGTGTTGTTGAAGCAGATCGTCAACTTGGTTCCCATCGTGTAAAAGCTGGGGATCTAATCATCGCAATGCCGGCTAGTGGCTTTCACGCAAATGGATACTCACTTGTTCGACATATTATTGAAAGCGCAGGAATAGATCTACACGCCAATGTCAACGAGTTTGGAAAGAGCGCGGGTGAAATCCTTTTAACCCCAACAGAGATATACGCACTAGATTGTTTAGCCTTAATCAAAGTGATGCCAGAACATCTTCACGCTTTTTCACACATTACAGGTGGTGGAGTTGCAGAAAATACTGCACGTGTAATTCCAGATCACTTAACAGCTACCTACGATCGTTCAACCTGGTCACTTCCTGTTGAGATGGAGTTCATGGCAAGGATGGGTGGGGTGCCACAGGCGGATATGGAGCGCACCTGGAACTGTGGCATCGGCATGAGCGCCATCGTAGATCCATCAGTTGCCGATCTGACGGTTCGATCCTTAGCGGCTCGAGGGATGAAGGCCTGGGTGGCGGGGGTAGTTTCTGAGCGTATGGGCTCAAATCCACGCTCATCTTTGGAGAGCGCCTACAAGGCGCGATAACCTACCTCCCTGACGCACAGCAATTAGTGAAGGAGGTCGCCCATGGGTCGCGGCCGCGCAAAGGCAAAGCAAACCAAAGTTGCACGTGATTTGAAGTACAACGCGCAAGATATGGATTTAGATCGTCTAGCTAAAGAGCTTCATGGCGAGATTGATACAACCTCACGCAAGGATGATGATGATCCATTTGCTGAGGGCAACTACATTCCACGTGCGTGAGACCAACACCGTACCTAGCTTCACTTCGTATTTACGAACCTCTATCTGCATTTGATGCTGCTGATCGCTTACGGTGGCAAAGTTTAGAGATCGATCCCTTTTCCTTTAATAAGGAGGAGGAGTTAGCGTTACATCGTGTTGTTAAACCTGAACCACCATCTGGTCGTCCTGATGGTGTGCACATCTTTGATCGTGATGGCGCTCGATATGTTGCGCCATGGTCAACTGCGACTCGTTGTTGGGCAGCACTAGATAACTTCAAGGACTCTCTTCCGAGCACAGTTGTTCCATACTTTGTTTCACCTGCCATGGAAGAGGTAATCACCGCAGGTGTTGATTTGCTTGAAGATAAAGTTCCACATATTTTGAATGAAACCTGGATTATTCCTCCACGTTGGTTTATTTTGTTTTCTCCTCAAGAACGAACTCGTGGAAAAAATGCCGATGGTTTGTATTCACGAGCACTGACAAGTATTTCTCTTGCAAAGCAACGATGTGACAGCGCACATGATGCGGTGCTTGGTGCTTTTGGTGAAGGTCCAGTTGAACAAGAGTTAGAAAATCTGCTGGCATGGCTTGAAATGTTTCATCCTGAGTCATTAGTTGAACTCGATTATGGTGGTTTAGCTAATTACATGGATAGAGCTTTACGTGATTCTGGTGAGGAAGGACTCGAATCAGATTCCTCAATCGAAGATGTCACAGAATCAGTTGCAGGTCTTGCCGCTTCAGATGGAATGATGGCCGGCGTTGGATATCAACGTTTAATGTCCCGCTGGCGGTTAGTTCAGGCTTATGAGCAGGCCTCATAGGTATTGCCTCACGCTGAATAACTGGTAATACTTCATCCCAATACGGCCCAAAACGGACAGGCCACATTGAAGGAGTCACAATGAACCGCATCCCAGATGCTGAAGTTCTATTGACCCCGAAAGAGGTTGCACAACGTTTCCATGTAAATCCTAAGACGGTTACACGCTGGGCAAAGGCGGGAAAGTTAACTGCGATCCGCACATTGGGTGGACATCGTCGTTATCGCGAATCAGAAGTTCTTGAGAGATTACGCGAATACAAGGAATCAAGCTCTTAGCAGTAGGATTAACTCATGGCCGATAAGAATGATGATATGAAGGCAAAGATGCTTGCCGCCCTTGAAGCTAAGAAAAATAAGCCAGGCGCTCCAGGTACGCAAAACCATTCTGAAACGGGATCAAAGATTCGTGGCGGACAACGCAGCGGCGGTGCACCACAGGTACAGCGCAAAGCTGGTCCATCAGGATCTGGA
>LIAM01000079.1 GCA_001438925.1 Actinobacteria bacterium BACL15 MAG-120619-bin91
GAACCACCAACAGCTGGGCTTTTTCATGCGCCCCACTAGTAGCAAGGACACTTTCGTGATTAATGTCGGAATCAATGGTTTTGGTCGCATCGGACGTAACTTCTTCCGTGCCAGCCTTACTAACCCAAATATCAACATCGTCGGAATTAATGACCTGACTCCAAATGAGACGCTTGCTCACCTTTTGAAGTATGACTCAATCTTGGGTCGCCTAGGTCTTGAAGTGACATTTACAGAGGATTCAATCACCGTTGATGGAAAGACAATCAAGGTTTTCTCAGAGCGCGACCCAGCAAACCTGCCATGGGCATCGGTTAAGGCAGATGTAGTTGTTGAATCAACAGGTATTTTCACAAAGGCTGCAGATGCTCAAAAGCACATCACAGCAGGTGCCAAGAAGGTAATCATCTCTGCACCAGCAACTGATGAAGACATCACAATCGTGATGGGTGTGAACCATCTTCAGTACGATAGTTCAAAGCACAACATCATCTCAAATGCATCATGTACAACAAATTGCCTTGCTCCAATGGCCAAGGTACTTCAGGATAACTGGGGAATTGTTAAAGGCTTGATGACAACAATCCATGCCTACACAAATGATCAACCAATTCTTGACTTTCCACACAAGGATCTCCGCCGCGCCCGCGCAGCTGCAATCAACATGATCCCAACATCAACAGGTGCCGCCAAAGCGATCTCTCTTGTTATGCCAGAGCTCAAGGGCAAGCTAGATGGGTACGCCATGCGCGTTCCCGTCCCAACGGGATCTGCCACAGATCTAACCGTTGAGCTTGCAAAAGAGGCAACAGCGGCAGAGATCAACGCTGCGATGAAGGCTGCTGCAAATGGTCCACTTAAGGGATTCCTTTCATACACTGAAGATCCAATTGTCTCTTCAGATATCGTGACCGATCCATCATCATGTGTCTTCGACGCAGGGTTAACCAAGGTAATTGGTAACCAGGTCAAGATCGTTGGTTGGTATGACAACGAGTGGGGTTACTCAAACCGTCTCGTTGACTTGATCGATTACGTTGGCACATCTCTGTAATGCCAGATCTTTCAACAATTGATGTAGCAGGTAAGCGAGTTTTCTTACGTTGTGACCTCAATGTTCCCTTGAAAGAGGGGGTCATTAAGGATGATGGACGAATCAAAGCCTCGCTTCCTACTATTCAAGCCTTACTTGAAAAGGGTGCATCACTTGTTATTGCAGCCCACCTTGGTCGTCCAAAGGGTGATGCTAAGCCAGAACTTTCACTTGCACCTGTAGCAAAGCGTTTATCTGAGTTACTGGGTCGCGAAGTAATGTTCACTGGCCAGGTAACTGGAGCTGCTGTGACTACTGCAGCTGGATCACTTGAGGCTGGCGAGATTCTGCTTCTGGAAAATATTCGTTTCAGCGGCGCAGAGACAAGCAAGGAAGAGTCAGAGCGAGCAGAGTTTGCTGCCGAACTGGCAAAGCTTGCAGATTTCTACGTTGGCGATGGCTTCGGGGCAGTTCACCGCAAGCATGCATCTGTCTTTGATCTACCTCAGTTGCTTCCACATGTGGCAGGAAAGTTAGTTGCAGCAGAGGTTGAAGTCTTGAAGAAGCTGACACAAAATCCAGAACGCCCATACGGTGTCATTCTTGGTGGCGCAAAGGTTTCAGACAAACTTGGTGTGATTGAAAATTTGCTGGGCAAGGTAGATATTCTAGCTATTGGCGGGGGAATGGTCTTTACTTTCCTTAAGGCACAAGGCAAAGAGATCGGAACATCACTTGTTGAAGCAGAGATGCTGGATGTTGTTAAGGGATTAATCGCGACAGCTGAAAAGAATGGGGTAAAACTGCTTCTTCCAACTGACATTGTTGTTGCACCTACATTTTCTGCAGATGCAACGCCAACATTGGTAGCAGCCGATGCAATTCCAGCTGATCAAATGGGTCTGGATATCGGACCAGTTTCTGCAGCGGCCTTTGCAGCAGAGATTGTTAAGTGCAAGACAGTATTTTGGAATGGTCCAATGGGGGTCTTTGAGTTTCCTAACTTTGCAGCCGGTACCAAGGTAGTTGCGCAGGCACTTACCGAAGTATCTGGAATATCTGTTGTTGGTGGAGGAGACTCTGCTGCAGCGGTACGCGCATTAGGTTTTGCAGACTCACAGTTCGGGTACATTTCTACCGGCGGTGGCGCTTCATTGGAGTACTTAGAGGGCAAGGAACTTCCTGGCCTTAAAGCGCTTGAATTAATTTAAGAAACACAACAGAGGAGCAACGATGCGTAAACCATTAATGGCAGGAAACTGGAAGATGAACCTCAATCACCTTGAGGCGATTGCAGTTGCTCAGAAGCTGGTTTACGGTCTCGATGACAAGGATTATGACGCTGTCGATGTTGCGGTCATTCCACCATTTACAGATATTCGTTCAATTCAAACCCTGGTTGATGGGGATCGCTTACGTCTTCAATATGGCGCGCAGGATCTTTCACCGGAAAACTCTGGAGCCTTTACGGGAGACGTTTCGGGATCAATGCTTGCCAAGCTTGGTTGCACCTATGTTGTTATTGGTCACTCAGAGCGCCGTGCAATTCACAGCGAATCAGATGCGCTGATTAATCGTAAAATTAAGGCAGCACTTGCTCATGAACTCACCCCAATCTTTTGTGTCGGCGAAGAGCTCGCTATTCGCGAAGCTGGAACACATGTAAGCCATGTGATCCGCCAGATTCGTGCAGGGCTAGAAGGATTTACAAAGCCAGAGCTCAAGAAGATTGTTATCGCCTACGAACCAGTGTGGGCAATCGGAACCGGTAAGACTGCAACACCAGAAGATGCTCAAGAGGTTTGCGCTTCGATCCGTGAAGAGATTGAGAGCATCGGCTCACCAGAGATCTCAGCAAATATGCGCATCTTGTATGGCGGTTCTGTGAAATCCTCCAACATCGTTGAAATCATGAAGAAGCCCGATGTTGATGGCGCTCTGATCGGCGGAGCGAGCCTAGATCCTGAGGAATTGGCCAAGATCGTTAAATTCCACGCGGTGACGGAGTAAGCATTACCCCCTTCAGGCGGGTATCCTTACCCTCTACGAACTAGGAGTTTAAGAAAAGTGAAACTAGCTCTCTCAATTGCACTTGTTATTACCAGCGTCTTGATGATCCTTTTGGTTCTTCTCCATAAGGGCAAGGGAAGCGGCCTCTCCGATTTATTTGGTGGCGGTATCTCATCTAACTATGGCGGATCATCTGTGGTTGAAAAGAACCTTGACCGCATCACAATCGTTGCTGGTGGTCTGTGGTTTGCACTAGTTGTCGCACTTTCGCTCGTTCTTAAGTAAACATATTTAATCCATTAGCAAGTAAAACAAGGGGATACGCATGGCAAGTGCAATTCGCGGAAGTCGTGTTGGCGCCGGCCCAATGGGAGAGGCAGAGCGTGGCGATTCAATCGCTCGGGCATATGTTTCCTACTTTTGTGCAAACGGACATGAGGTTCGCCCATCATTTGCAGTAGAAGAGACGGTTGTTATTCCAGCTGAATGGGATTGCCCAAAGTGTGGTTACCCAGCAGGTCGCGATCGCAACAATCCACCTAGCCCAGAAGTGAATGTGCCTTACAAGACCCACCTTGCCTATGTAAAGGAGCGTCGCACAGATGCTGAGGGCGAAAAACTTCTAGAAGAGGCTTTGCGCAAACTTCGTGGAGATGATGAAGAGTAAGCCTTAAAGAGATTTAGCAGCATCCAGCAATTCAGATATACCCATTGCACGATTTGAAAGATTGAATCGAAGCAGTGGGTATTTTCTTGAAGCCAGCGCTTTTCCATCACCTAAAGCTTGAGCTGCAACCAATGTTGCAAAACCGTAGCTCTGTCCAGGAATTGCTATGTCCTTCTTTACCTCACCAGTAATCTGCAGGAAAACCCCGTTTTGCTGTCCACCTTTATGGAACTGTCCCGTTGAGTGCAAGAAACGAGGACCCCAACCAAAGGTAACCGGTCGGCCGGATTTATCAGCCAGAATTGCACGAAGCTCTGCAACCGCGGCGTCATCTCTGCGATCAAGGTAGGCCATGATTGCAATGTAACCATCTTCAGGGATCTGCGAAATCAAATGAGAAAGCGCATCAGTTGCATTCTTGCCAGTACCAAAAATCTCGACCGCACCATCTTTAAGATCTGGGGTAAATGTGGGTGCAACACCCTTCCATTCATTGAGTAGCGCTGAAGTTTGTTCCTTCGCCTCAGTTACATTTGGCTGGTTAAAGGGATCAATCGCAAGGGC
>LIAM01000080.1 GCA_001438925.1 Actinobacteria bacterium BACL15 MAG-120619-bin91
CTTTGGGATTAAGGGATCTTGAACACCCTCATATAAAGGAATGATGTCCCGTTCTTCAGGCCTGCGAAGAGTAATTAACCCATACTGCAAGTTTGGAACTTCGGTAGGCCACCAGATCATTACTGAAGTATGGCAGTGATTAATTAACCCTCTTGCATCTCCGTAGGTGCCCCATGCACATCAAGAATCTGTTCTGCTGTTGGAGTTTGCGCAGCAGGCTTGCCATCCCCGCCCAACTTCGAACCCTCACCACTGCGATTTAGCGGAGCCTTTGGCTTGGCATCCTCCTTATAAATCGCTGGAATTGAGCCCAATAACCCCTTCTGGAAATCCTCAAATGCCTGCAGAACTTCGCGCTTTGTATTCATAACAAAGGGCCCCATCCATGCAACAGGCTCTTTAATCGGTGCGCCACCCAAGATAAATAGCTCTAACTCTGGAGAACGTGACTCTTGCTGATTTGCAGCGCGCACAACAATTGTGTCGCCATCCGCAAAGACCGCTAACTGTCCTGCCTGAACAGGTCGTGCCTCGTCGCCAACAAAACCAAATCCACTCATTGTGTACACAAGTGCGTTGTAATCCTTGCGCCAAGGCAAACGAAGTTCAGCGCCAGCTGCAACAGTTGCATGCAACAAGGTAATTGGAGTCTGTGTTGATCCTGGACCAAAGTGTCCATCAACTTCTCCGGCAATGACGCGCAGCAATGATCCGCCATCTGGTGTTGTTAACAGTGAAACATCCTTGGCACGAACATCTTGATATGCAGGTGGTGACCACTTCTTTGCTGCAGGCAAGTTAACCCACAACTGAAATCCGTGGAACAAACCACCTGACATGACTAAATGCTCTGGAGGAGTTTCAATATGCAGAATTCCAGCACCGGCTGTCATCCATTGTGTATCGCCATTTGAAATTGTTCCGCCACCACCATTGTTATCTTGGTGATCAAAGATTCCATCAATAATGTATGTAACTGTTTCAAAACCGCGGTGTGGGTGCCATGGAGTTCCCTTTGGCTCACCTGGTGCGTACTCAACCTCGCCCATTTCATCTAAGTGAATAAATGGATCAAGCTCTGCCATATCAACACCTGCAAATGCGCGACGAACTGGAAAGCCTTCACCTTCGAAACCTTGTGGCGCAGTTGTAATGCTCTTTACCTTGCGTGCACGTGCACCAGGAAGTTCGCTTACGCGAGGCAATGCGGTGATGTCACCAACGGTTACTGCAGGCATTTCAAGCTCCTTTGTTCAGAGTCCAAGAGTAATTGAACTTTCAACTACCTGCAACCTGAGCAGGTTTTCGAAGTTAAGAGTTCTTTGAAATCGTATCTTTGTCTTAAGCGACCCCTGAAGTAAGCGACAATAGATTACAAAGAGGCCCTGGATTTCAAGGAACTGCTTAACAAGGAAACTTGCTCTTAGAGGGCTTTGAGCGCAGATACAACCTTGGTTAATGAAGCCTTCGCATCACCGAAGAGCAACATAGTCTTTGGATCGTACAAAAGCTCATTTTCGATGCCTGCAAAACCTGGGCGCATAGAACGCTTCAGGAAGATGATGTTGGCTGCATGGTTAACCTCGAGAATCGGCATTCCGTAAATTGGGCACCCCGGTGTTGTTTGTGCAGCTGGGTTCACAACATCGTTTGCACCGATAACAATTGCAACATCTGTTTGACCAAATGTTGGATTGACCTCATCCATTTCAGCTAATTGATCGTACGGAACATTTGCTTCTGCAAGAAGCACGTTCATGTGTCCTGGCATGCGCCCTGCAACTGGGTGGATTCCGTAAGCAACATCGATGCCCTTTGAAATCATCAAATCCGCAAGTTCGCGAACAGTGTGTTGTGCCTGTGCAACTGCAAGTCCAAATCCTGGAACGATCACAACACGACGTGCATAGTTAAGCAAGATCGCAACATCATCAGGTGAACCTGAACGCACTGGACGTTCCTCGCCAGCTGCTGCAACATCTTGCGGCTTTGCGGTAAATGCACCGAACAAGGTTCCAAAGAGTGAACGGCCCATCGCCTCTGCCATCAAACGGGTCAAGATAGTTCCTGAGGCACCAACAAGTGTTCCGGCAATGATCAACAGAGTTGAATCAAGTACATAACCGCTTGCTGCCACAGTTAATCCGGTAAAGGCGTTGAGCAACGAGATAACGATTGGAACATCTGCGCCACCTACTGGGAGCACAAACAAAACACCAAATAGGAGTGAAAGTGCAGCAAGAATCAAGAGCGGCGTCGTTCCTAATGCGGTTACAACCCAGCCACCTACACCTAGTACAGAAATAAGAGTGGCAGCGATAATAAAGCGGCCCGCTGGGAAAATTACAGGGCGAGTAGTCATCAACTCTTGCAGCTTCATAAAGGTAATAATCGATCCGCTGAAGGAAACGCAGCCAACAATTACTGTAAAGACGGTGAAGATGACAACGGCGGTAGTGGCTTGATCGCCCAAGTTCAAGTACTCAACGATCGCGACCAGCGCTGCTGCGCCACCACCGACACCGTTAAATAGTGCAACCAGTTGAGGCATCTGAGTCATCTGAACCTTGCGTGCGGCTGGGACTCCAATAATCAGACCAACAGCGATCGCACCAAGGATCCATCCAAGGTTGTTTAATGGAAGTGATGAACCCTCATTGGAGTAAAAGAAGACAACTAAAGTTGCAAGGCCCGCTCCGAAGGCACCAATCAGATTTCCGCGACGCGCAGTCTTTGGATGTGAAAGGCCCTTGAGCGCAAGAATGAATGCGATACCGGCGGCAAGACCAATCAGGTCATAGACGGTGCGGCTCATTTCTTATTTCCTTTGAACATCTCAAGCATTCGATCGGTAACCACAAAGCCACCCACCATGTTGATAGTTGCCAAGATAATTGCAGTAACCGATAGTCCAAGCTCTAAATTAGTTTTACTGTGATCAGCCACGATGATCGCTCCAACAAGGATGACACCGTGGATCGCATTTGCACCCGACATTAATGGTGTGTGCAATGTAGATGAAACCTTTGAAACCACCTCAAAGCCAACAAAGACAGATAGTACGAAGATCGAAACAATCGCCATTGAGTCCATTACTTAGCTCCTCTTCGTGCACCAGCGTGAGTTACAGCAGCGCCATCAATAATTTCATCCTCAAAATCAAGGTTAAATGCCACCTTTTGATCATCCTTTGCAGCAACGGTAAAGAGTGACAAGAGATTTACAACGTTGCGCGAGTACAAGAATGAAGCATGGAAAGGCAGTTGGCTTGGCACATCTTTGCCACCCCAAATGCGAACCCCGCCTGATGTCTCAACAATCTCGCCCGGTTTTGAACCTTCAACATTGCCACCAGTTTCAGCGGCTAAGTCAACGATGATTGTTCCTGGCGCCATCGAATCCACCATCGCTTGTGTCATCAATCGAGGTGCCTGACGACCCGGAACCGCTGCGGTAGTAATAACAACATGCGATTTTGCAATGTAAGGGGTTAGCAGTTCACGTTGCTTAGCTGCGCGCTCTTCAGTCATTTCACGTGCATAACCACCAGCACCTTCCAGCGCTTCGAGTTCTAATTGAATGAAACTGGCACCCATAGATCGAACCTCATCGGCAGATGCTGGACGCACATCGTATGCAGAGACAACGCCACCTAAACGACGAGCGGTTGCAATGGCTTGCAACCCTGCAACGCCAGCACCAAGAACTAAAACTTGTGCAGGTGTAACTGTTCCCGCAGCGGTCATCAACATTGGGAAGAATCGAGGTGATAACTCTGCTCCAACAATTGCTGCACGATATCCAGCACATAATGCTTGCGAAGTTAATGCATCCATTGATTGGGCACGAGAAATACGTGGGACTAACTCAAGTGAAAAAGCTGTGACACCTGCCGTTGCCGCCGCTTCAATTGAATCAACAGCGGTGACAGGGGATAGGAATGAGATTGTGATAGCACCTTTTTTCAGGGTAGCCATCTGTTGCGGAGTTAAAGGTTGCACCGACAAAACAACATCAGCATCAGATAAAACATCGCCACTCTTTACCGTTGCGCCAGCTGCTGTGAAATCAGCATCTGTTGCTTGTGAATGAACTCCAGCACCAGCTTCGATAACAACATCTAGGCCTAAGCGAGTTAATTTGTTGATGACATCTGGGACAAGCGCAACGCGCTTTTCTCCATCTTTAATCTCCCGTGGGACGGCTACGCGCATGGCTGAAATGTTAGTGCGTATAGCCCTTTAAGTCACCACGAACT
>LIAM01000081.1 GCA_001438925.1 Actinobacteria bacterium BACL15 MAG-120619-bin91
TTCTGCACCAAAACGTTTTGCTTGGTTGCGCATACTGTCCATTAAATCTGGACCCATCACTCCATCGGTAAATCCAGGAAAGTTTTCAACCTCAGTTGTATTCATAAGTGCACCACCTGCGGTGACTGAGCCCTCATAAATAATTGGATCTAACTGCGCGCGAGCGGCGTAGATCGCAGCGGTGTACCCAGCTGGACCTGATCCAACAATTACGACATTTCTTACATCACTCATGTGTGCTCCTTAGAACCCGAAATCTAATGGTTTTCCTCTGGCTTTGCTGGTCGGCGCGAGATTGAACTGCCTAGATGGCGGATCATCGAAATCTCCTCAACCTTTAACGCTTTGGCGGCAAAGATATAGCCAAAGAATGCCACAGCCATCACAAGCAATAACTCACCCGCACGTGCTGCAGGTGAGAGCGTGGATCCAAACCACTCCACATACTCAACCATTGCAAATAGCGGAAGCATTACAAGTAAGGCCGCACTTAGTAAACGCATATGTTGAGTAATAAATTCCCGCACCGCCAGTTTTCCTGTGTGTCTCTTCAATAAACCAAGGGTTACAAATAAACCAACAAGGTAGCTAAATGAGAAGGCACCACCTAAACCAACGGTTACCCATTGATTTTTCAGGAAGTATAAGAAGAAGTAGGAAAGCGCTACTGAAATAATATTAATGATTAAAATTGAAATAACTTGTGTTCGTGTATCTTCAAAGGCGTTGAAGCCACGAATCAAAATTAAATTAATTGAGAAAGCGACTAAACCAAAACTGAGCGCCGATAAAACATAACCGATGTATCGAGAGTCCTCAGTTGGAATACCGATGAAAATTACCTCGGTAATTAATGAACCAAAAAGCAAAAAGGCAACAGCGCTAGGAATTGTTATAACACCAACTATTCGGATTGCACGGATTAGTTGGGCTTTCACCTCTTCACGCTTACCATCAAGGGCAAGCTTTGAGATATGGGGCAGGATCGCTGTAATAATTGAGATCGTCACAATTGAATATGGCAACAACATAACAAAGTAGGCGTATGTATATGGCGTATAACCAACACCTGTTGCAACACCTTCTTGCGCGCTTCTCACCGCAGCAGAGGTTGCAACATTGACCGTTACTAGGTAACCAAGTTGTGAGATCAAAACATAAACCAAGGTCCAACCCGCCAAATTAAATGATTTTCCTAAACCTTCAAGACCTAGCTTTGGTTTGATAGTGATACCTAAACGTTTTACAACGGGAACTAACACTAAAGCCTGAACAACAACACTAAGCGTTGTTCCCCAACCCAAGATTTGAACCTGTAAAGATGTGATGTTTAAAAGCGTGATTCCTGGTGAAAAGAGCAAAAACCAGCCAAATAAGGCGATTCCAACCAGGTTATTAGCGATCGGCGCCCACATCAGCGGACCAAATGAGCCTCGAGCGTTGGCAACCTGACCCAGCATCGTAAACAACCCTAAGAAAAAGATTTGAGGCAGACAGTAACGGGTAAACGCGATTGCGATCTCTTGCTCTTTTTCAAAGCCGGGGGTGAAGAACTCTGGTGCATATAAGCGAACCAAAGCTGGTGCAAAGACCATTCCTAAGGTAACTAAGACAAGAAGAATTAAAGAGATTGTTGTAATTAACCGTGAAGCAAATCCATCTCCGCCATCCTCATGATCAAAGGATCTAACTAACTGCGGGATAAAGATCGCGGTAAGTGCACCACCAACAAGTAAGTTGTACAAAATATTTGGCATTGTGTTTGCCACGTTGTAGGTATCTGCAAGCAACGCGGTACCTAAAACAGCGACAATCAAAATTCCGCGGATAAATCCTGTGATGCGAGAGATAATTGTTCCAAGTGCCATAATTCCCGAGGCGCGGAAGAGTTCATTGGATTTCACTTACCCCTCCTTCGAACTCGGCGAACACTTTGAGCTACCGCGGCTAATAACAGAAGTATGGCCGCACCAGTGGTAAACCAGGTTACCTTTGGATCAATTACAGTTGAATTTAATGTCAGCAGCGCAGGAGGTACAACCTCATCACCCTCGCTATCTGTAATTGTTGCAGCCACAACAGTCTGGCCTGGGGCAACAACATCAACCACCATCTCTAACTGTCTTTTAGAGCCAGCGGGTATAAGCACATCCTCAAAACTACCTACCCGTACACGCGTGCTTACCGGAACCATAGAGACATTTATAGTTACATCCACATTAAACTCATTAATGACAGTTACAGGTAACTTCACTGACGATGTTGTTATCTGATAATTACCGCTGTTGATGCGGAGCTTATCGACAACATCTTTAACAGCTTTTGATGCGTTATATGAAAAATAATTTCGTGAATCCTTGTTCAGTGATGGTGAAAGAAGTTGCCCAAGACGAGCTCGCATCATTACTAAATCACGGGAATCAACTACCTGCGAAAGCTTGGTTAACGCCTTGCGATTATCGCTATAACTCTTGCGTAGCACATTGCTTAAACCTGAGCTACCAACGCTCCAGCCACCATCTGGTTCACTTCGCACATCTCGGCCAAGAGCAAACTGCAAACGCTCCTTTCCGTACGAGTAATAAGAACGAAGCTCACTTGGTGCTAACTGTTGTGCAAGTCGAACATCAGGATTCCCATACGCCAAAGCAATAACCTGATTGTCTGCGGTTGCTTTCTTTAACTGAACCAACCAATCAAACGCGATATCAATTCCAGATGGTTCAGCTCCATTAGCCAGGGTGTAGGTCGTAGTCATCGCTATGACCTCATCAACTAATGCTGGATCAATTACCCAGGTTTGATTTGTCTGTATGGGGCGGAAAACAAGTTTTCCCAACCGTCCCGAAGGTGTCAACTGCTGAACCAAATCATCATTTCGGAACTCACCGGTATAGCTTTGATGAGCTGGAGCGATCACACGAATAATGGAGCCAGTCGCTGTTGCTTGCGGCAGAGTTAAAAAGGTAAAGATAAAAACAAGAGCTACCGAAAGTTTTTTCATGGGGTTAACTCCGCGCTGCGTGCAATTAACTTTTTCTCATCAGGGTATGCCAGGCGATCAACGATCTCCTCTAATGGGAACCATGAGACCTCATCAACCTCACTTTCTTGGGCAGCTAAAACACCACCAACCTCAGTAAACATAAAGTGATGAACTGTTTTGTGAATTCTCTTTCCACCGGCCATAAACCAAAAATCAATAACGCCTAATGATTTTGTAATACTTGATGTAATTCCGGTCTCTTCAGCAACTTCACGGATCGCAGCTTGTTCAGGTGTTTCACCCTCTTCAATATGTCCTTTAGGCAACGACCACAAAACACGTTTTCCAGTCGAATCCTTGGTGTCGTAGCGACCGATGAGCAAACCCTTTGTTCCAGATGCATCAATAACTAAACCGCCAGCGCTGACCTCATCAACACGCTTTGCATACGGGCGCTTTGGTTGCGGGCTCTTGTTGGTAGCCGTTTGAATCTGTGGTTGTGGGCCGCGGTTACCGGAACGCTTGCGCTTCCGCTTCTTCTTCATGCCTTCGCTGCCCGCACCAGGTGCCGGGATCATGAAGTAAGGATAGTGCTTTAACCTTACTTATTGTGAGATCACACCCAGCCGCCGAGTTAGCGATCCGTTCATTGATTGAACGTGCGCCCCTTGCTAGCTCCCTAGCCCAAGCCTTCAAGGCCAAGGGCTTTACCTTGGCCTTGGTTGGTGGACCGGTGCGTGATGCAATTTTAGCTCGGCTTGGAAATGATTTAGATTTCACAACAAATGCACACCCATTAGAGACAAAAAAGATTTTGCAATCATGGGCAGACAATGTGTGGGATACCGGAATTGCATTTGGAACCGTTGCAGGAAAACGTGGAGATACAACTGTTGAGGTAACTACCTACCGAACAGAGCAGTACGACCCAGAATCACGCAAACCTGAAGTTGAGTACGGTGATTCGATTCATGGCGATCTATCACGTCGTGATTTCACCGTTAATTCTATGGCACTTGAATTAACTGGCGATGAACCAGAGTTCATCGACCCATTTAATGGTTTACAAGATTTAGCAGCCAAGGTACTGCGCACACCGATTCGTGCTGAAGATTCATTTAATGATGATCCATTGCGAATGATGCGGGCCGCACGTTTTGCAACTCAATTAGATTTTGCGATCGCGCCAGATGTGCTTGCAGCAATGAAGGATTTAGCACACCGAATCTCAATTATTTCAGCAGAACGTGTGCGCG
>LIAM01000082.1 GCA_001438925.1 Actinobacteria bacterium BACL15 MAG-120619-bin91
ATTTCAGTAAAGCATCATGATCCAGTAACAATGGTAAACGCCTATCGAATACTTGCAGCTAAGTGTGATTACCCATTGCACTTGGGTGTTACAGAGGCTGGACCGATCTTCCAAGGAACAATCAAATCTGCAACAGCCTTTGGAATCTTGTTGGCTGAAGGTATTGGCGACACAATTCGTGTTTCACTATCAGCACCACCTGTTGAAGAGGTCAAGGTTGGTATCTCGATCCTTGAATCCCTCAACCTTCGCCAACGAAAGCTTGAAATCGTTTCATGCCCATCATGTGGTCGCGCTCAAGTTGATGTGTATACATTGGCTGAAAAGGTACAAGCGGGACTACAAGGAATGACTGTTCCACTTCGCGTAGCTGTCATGGGCTGTGTAGTAAATGGTCCCGGTGAGGCACGCGAGGCCGATCTTGGTGTTGCATCAGGAAATGGCAAGGGTCAGATATTTGTAAAGGGTGAGGTCATCAAGACTGTGCCTGAAGCACAGATTGTTGAAACACTTATAGAAGAAGCGATGCGTTTAGCTGAAGAAATGGAAGCCGCCGGGGTTGCTTCAGGGCAACCTTCAGTTGATGTTCGATAGGCTTGTTCTATGTTGAAAATGTCTACGCTTTTTTTGCGTACTCTTCGCGATGACCCAGCAGATGCAGAGGTCGCAAGTCACAAACTCTTAGTTCGTGCAGGCTATGTTCGCCGGATCGCTGCAGGTATTTACTCATGGCTTCCATTGGGTGTCATCACACTTCGTAATGTTGAGCGAGTAATCCGCGAGGAGATGGATAAGGCGGGCTTTCAAGAGGTTAACTTTCCAGCGCTGCTTCCTCGCGAAGCGTATGAAACAACCAATCGTTGGGAGGAGTATGGGCCATCGTTGTTTCGCCTTCAGGATCGCAAAGGTGGGGATTACCTTTTAGGTCCAACTCATGAAGAGATGTTTACGCTGATGGTTAAAGGAGAGTACTCATCCTATAAAGATCTACCTTTAAGCATTTATCAAATTCAAACCAAATTCCGTGATGAAGCCCGACCACGAAGCGGAATTATCCGTGGACGTGAGTTTGTAATGAAGGACTCGTACTCATTTGATCTTGATGATGCAGGGCTTGAGATTTCTTATCAAAACCACCGCGATGCTTATGTAAAGACCTTTGATCGACTGGGCATGAAGTACAACATTGTAAAAGCTGTATCTGGAGCTATGGGTGGCTCTAAATCAGAGGAGTTTTTAGCACCGTGTACAACAGGTGAAGATACTTATGTTCTGTGCCCAAAGTGTGGATTTGCTGCCAATGTTGAAGCGATGGTGACAAAGGTAGATTCTCAAGACTCTTCTAAGGTTGGCGCGGTGGAGGCCTTTGATTCACCCAATACCCCGACTATTGATTCATTAGTAGAGCTGTTGAACTCAAAATTTGGTGGGGGATACACAGGTGAACACACCTTAAAAAATGTGATGCTGATGGCAGATAACAAAGCTGTCTGCGTCTTGGTACCTGGAGATCGCGAAGTTGATCTCAAGCGCTTCCAGGAAAATCTAGGTGGAGTTCATGAGCTGCGTGTCTTTGAGGATGCAGACTTTACAAAGTTTCCTGCACTCGTAAAGGGTTACATCGGACCACAAGATGCAAAGAAATCTGGAATCACCGTATATGCAGATCCACGAATTGCACCCGGTACCTCATGGGTAACAGGTGCAAATCAAAAGGATCGTCATGCGCGAAATGTAGTCAATGGCCGTGATTTCACACCAGATGCATATGTTGAAGCGGCAGAGGTACGTGCAGGAGATGCCTGTCCAGAGTGTGCAACACCTGTGGTTATTGATCGTGCCATTGAAATTGGCCACATCTTCCAATTAGGGCGCAAGTATGCACAAGCTCTGAATCTGACAGTTTTAGATCACAATGGAAAATCTCAAGTAGTCACAATGGGCTCTTATGGAATCGGTGTGACGCGAGCGGTTGCTGCGATTGCCGAACAAACCCATGATGAGATCGGCCTTAATTGGCCAGCGGAGTTAGCTCCGGCAAAGGTGCATATCGTCGCAGCGGGTAAGGATGATCAGCTATTTGAAACTGCGCTACAGATTGGAACCGAGCTAGAGGCTCAAGGGATTTCAGTTATGTTGGATGATCGTCGGGATGCAAGTCCTGGCGTGAAGTTTAAGGATGCTGAACTAATCGGAAACCCAATCATCGTTGTGGTTGGAAAGGCCTTGGCTGAAGGCAATGTTGAAGTTCGAGTTCGTAAGAGCGGAGATAAGAGGGAAGTTGCACTTACCTCTGCTGTTGCTGCGATCGCGCAACTTCTGAAGTAATTGTGTTCTACGAATTAACTCTGGCAACTGGGCTATTTCTTCTAGCTGCATCTTTTTTTGCAGGTTTTGTCGACTCCATCGCAGGTGGTGGAGGATTAATTCAATTACCAGCGCTTTTAATTGGTCTACCTAAATCTGGAACCGCTGAAGTCCTAGGTACCAACAAATTATCAGCGGTTTTTGGAACAACAACAGCTGCCGCCCTTTATCGAAAGCAGATTAAACCCGACCCTAAGATTTTACTGGGGATGGGGGTTCCTGCATTTATTGGATCAGCAGGTGGAGCTGTCCTTGCCTCCAAGATTCCAACTAGCAGTATGCGTCCCATGGTGTTGGTGCTCTTGATCATCGTCGCTATTTACACCTGGTTCAAACCAGATTTAGGTAAATATGAAAATCTCCGGCACCTTCCACAACAAAGAGTGCAGATCGCAGCAATTGCTGGGGCGGTCATCGGCTTCTACGATGGAATCTTTGGTCCCGGCACCGGATCCTTTCTAATGCTTATCTTGGTGGTCTCCCTTGGATACGCCTTTATCACCGCTAGCGCGATAGCCAAGGTAGTAAATGTGGCGACAAATGTTGGGGCCATAATGATCTTCGGCATGAATGGTGCTGTTATTTGGCAGATTGGAATCGTCATGGGAGTTGCCAATATTTCCGGGGCGATCCTTGGATCTCGACTTGCTATCAAAGGTGGCTCAACCTTGGTGCGAAAAGTTTTCTTATTTGTGACCGTTGCGCTGATTATTAAAGTAGCGATTGATACCTTTTAATTTCTTGCGTTATACTAGGGTCACAACTTAATAGAAAGAAGAGTTAGATGGCCCTTAAAGATTCAATCGCCGATTTAATCCGCCCTGCTGTAGAAAAGGCAGGCTTCTTTCTAGAGGATGTATTTACCAGCAACCCTGGCAACCACCGAATCGTTACCTGCATGGTCGATGGATTAAAGCCATTGAGCCTTGATGAGGTAACGGTCATTAGCCGTGAAATTTCTGCACTTCTGGATGATTCACCATTACTTACAGAGGCCTTTACATTAGAGGTCACATCTCCCGGCATTGAGCGACCATTAACTCTGCCTCGTCACTGGACTAAGAATTTGACTCGAATTGTAAAAGTGACCTTAAAGGATGAGACCGAGGTTTCTGGTCGACTAACTGAGTTTGATGATGTGCGCGCACTTTTGATTGAAAATATCAAGGGTCGCATGAAGAGCCATGAAGTTAACTTTGCCGATATCAAAAAAGCCCAAGTTGAGATCGAGTTCAATCGTAAGGATGAGATCTAATGCATGTAGAGATGTCGGCGCTGGCCGCACTAACAACTGAGAAAGATATTTCACTTGAAGAGCTGATTTATGCAATTGAGGTCGCCGTACTTGGTGCTTACAACCAGACCGACACCGCCAAGCGCCATGCCAGGGCTCACTTGGATCGCGAAACCGGCGAGATTCAGATTTTGGTGCCTATCTTTGGAGAAGATGGAACCCGAGTGAGCGAAGAAGCTGATTCACCAGATGGTTTTTCGCGGGTTGCAACATCAACTGCTAGACAAATAATTAAGTTGAAGATGCGCGAAACCAATGATGCAGAAATTGTTGGCGAGTTCACCGCAGCTGTTGGAGATGTAATCTCTGGCGTTGTCCAGCAGGGCCGCGATCCTAAGATGATAAATGTGAATCTAGGCCGAGTAGAAGGTCGTATTCCGCCACAGGAGCAAGTTCCTGGTGAAGCTTATACACATGGCGATCGCATTAAATGTTTTGTCGTTGAAGTAAAACAGGGGTTGAAGGGTCCAGAGATTATGTTGTCTCGTTCCCACCCCGCACTTGTTAAGCAACTCTTTGCATTTGAAGTTCCGGAAATTAATGATCGAATTGTTGAGA
>LIAM01000083.1 GCA_001438925.1 Actinobacteria bacterium BACL15 MAG-120619-bin91
TTACATTGACCTATCGCCAACTTGGAACTGTCGCTGCGACTTCTAAGGCAGGTGCGCCTTTGAGCTTTGTCACTCTTGCTCCGGCATGTGCCCTCAAGGGTGCAGAGATTACTCCACTTTCAGGGGTTGGAGAATGTGCAATCTCAGTAACATCAGCTGGCAACAACGACTTTGCAGGAGTAACGGCAATTTTGCCAATACGCCTGGCCCTCGGTACTCAAACCATGGGTGTGTTCACAACTCCGAAGAGAATTACCTCTGGAAAGAAACTATCTCTCCCGGCCTCCAGTAATTTTGGTGAAAAGATTATCTACAAGTCAGCTGGCGCTTGCACTATCTCTAAGGGAAAAGTAATGGTGAAAAAGGGCAGGTGCACGATTACCGCCACCGCGCCTGCAAAGAGCGATAGTTACACAGCACTGAAAATCAAGTACACCATTACTGGACGATAAGTATCAGTTAGCGGTCAGGCCATTGATGCAGAAGGCGGTCGCATAGGCGATCTCGCTTTCAGCATCGTGGCCTGATTCAATTCTCTTTGTCGATGCATCTGTAATTGCTTGAATAAAGATGAGTGCGCGCTGCGAATCCTTTACTCCCAGCTCTTCTACAGCTTTGATCAAAGGTGCCATCAACGCTCGGTGTGCCATACCGATCTGATGTGAGCGAGATTGAGGCTTAGCAGCTGAGTTAAGCGCTTTAGCTAATAAGTGTCGGCCATCTGCGATGTAGGTCAACGCTCCTCGTATCCAGCAGGAGACTATGCATTGAGCATCAGCACACCCAGAAACTGCGGTGTTTAAAGTTGTAGCAAAGCTATTGAGTTCATCAATTACTAGATCAGCAACTAATTCAGAGCCGCTGCCGAAGTACTCGTAGACAGATGTACGCGACAGGCCGGCACGCTGTGCAACTGCAGCAACAGAGATTGCTGCACCACCAGATTCAAGGGCGATACTTGCCGCCGCTTCAATGAGTTGATTTCTTCGCCAATCACGATGAGAGGCTAAATCAGGGGTTTGAATCCTTGGCATTTCGCCACCTCTCTGAACAATCACAGGAAATACAGCATTTGTTGCTTGAATCAAAACCTTACAGTACTTTTCAATAATGACAACTTTTATTGAGAGTCAGATCGGCGGACTTGGACCGGCGCTCTTTTACCTGACTCTCTTTGTGATCATCTATCTAGAAACAGCTGTCATTCTGGCTTTCTTTATACCTGGTGACACCCTGCTATTTACAGCGGGATTGATTGTGGCAACGAGTGATGATTTAAATATTCTTACGACTGCAGTGATTGTAACTTTAGGAGCCTTTCTTGGTGATCAAACCGCATACCGATTAGGACGACGC
Organism: Actinobacteria bacterium BACL15 MAG-120619-bin91; assembly: GCA_001438925.1. Taxonomy (GTDB): domain Bacteria; phylum Actinomycetota; class Actinomycetes; order Nanopelagicales; family Nanopelagicaceae; genus Planktophila. The sequence goes on from LIAM01000083.1 coordinate 1,357, forward strand.
TTTGGGTATGGGTACATAACGAGTAAGAACAAAACATCCCTAAATAATTTGCTTGGCAAAGCTGAACTCTTCTATGAAAAACATGGCATCTCATCTATGTTTCTGGCCCGCTTTTATCCCTGGTTTCGCACCTTGATTCCATTTTTGGCAGGGGTTGCCAAGATGAATGCAGCTAAATTTGGCGTGGTCAATCTTTTAAGTGCAATTACGTGGGGCTTTGGCATCACATGTCTTGGCTACTTTGCTAACTCTAATCCGCAGTTGAAAGATGCTTCGCGCTACATCGCAGCCTTCTTTATTGTTCTAAGCATCGCCTTGGCGATTAAGAACTACCTATCTAGAGACTCTGAGAAAGTCGCTTAAGCGAGTCTCGCACTACTGCAGGATCTGAGGTTCGCCACAGTGGTGGCATGGAGTTGAGCAGTACATTTCCATACCGCTTCGTGACTATTCGCGAATCCAAAATTGCAACAACCCCACGATCATCAACTGAGCGAATCAAACGCCCGGTGCCTTGTGCCAACAGGAGCGCAGCGCGAGGCAGTGAAACCTGCATAAAACCGCTGCCACCTGCCGCATCTGCCTGTGATGCACGGGCGCTCATTACAGGTTCATCGGGGCGCGGAAATGGAATGCGATCAATCGCAACCAGAATGCAGCTATTTCCAGGAACATCAACACCTTGCCACAGTGACATTGTGCCGATCAAAATCGAGGTCTCATCCTTTTCAAACCGTGACACCAAAGGACCAACAGCATCTCCACGTTTTTGTGTAATGATCTTGATGGGCAATTCAGCCAATACCTTGCGCAGATGCAGATCAGCCGCCTCTACCCCACGCCATGATGAAAAGAGCGCCAGTGTGCGCCCACCTGCTGCATCAATCAGCTCACCAAGTTCAGTCAAAACCTCTTGGCTAGGTCCATCACGACCTGGCTCTGGCAGATGCTTAGGCATGTACAGCACACCTTGATTAGCAAAATCAAAGGGAGAGCCAACATCGAGCATCTGAACATTGGCCGGATCAACTTCACCATCTTTAACTTCAGCGTTGAGCTCTTCATTGACTAAAAAGCCGATGCTCTTAGCCATCGAATCAAAGCCCTTACCAACGGTCAATGTTGCAGATGTTGCAATGACCGGGGTCTGGGTCAAAAGATTTTCGCGCAACACATCAGATACCGACAAGGGCGCTAAGTACAGGGTAGAAAATGTTGGTTCATACCACAGCACTAAGCCATCACCTAGCTTCAAAATTGTTGCTGCAGTCGTTGCAATCTCATTGACCGCACCTTTAACTCGGGCACGCTCTGCTAACTCATCGGTATCAATGATCTCATCATCTGCAGATAAGAACTGCATGATCGCCTTTGAGCTCTCCATAACCTTGCGAATTGAAAACTCTAGAGATTGTGGGATCTGCTCAAGGCGACCCTGCGCCGATAGATCACCCTTAATATCTTCGCCATAATCAACCATAGATTCATGAAAATCATTTGCAGCTTTATGGAATGCATCTGCAAGCTTGCCCGGCATGAACTTTCGAGCCATCGCCGCTGCCCGTAAAACTCGGTTAGAGGTTAACTCATCTGTGACGGCTTGAGTTGCTCGATCCATAAACTCATGCGCCTCATCCAAAATGACACAATCTCGTTCAGGCAAAATTGGATGCGAGTCCACAATCTCGATCGCAAGCAGGGTGTGATTTGTAATGACAATATCTGCAGTTTGCGCCCGAGCCTTTGCATTGGCTGCAAAGCATTGCGATCCAAATGCACACACATCAGCGCCCACACACTCACGACCTGATGTGCTGTTAGCCGCCCATACTCGTCGATCAACTTCAGGTGCATCATCACGATCTCCGCTCACACCTGGGGTCTTGGCCCAAGCGATCAGACGCTTGGCATCCTTTTCAAGGGATGAAACCTCCATCACTAACTCGGTATCTGGATCAACATCCTCACTATTCATCTTTTGGAGGCACACATAATTTCCAACACCCTTATAAATGGCGTAGGAGATCTCTCGACCTAACTCTTTTTCAAGCGCCGGAACAACTGCGGGAAGATCGCGATCTACCAGCTGTCTTTGTAGCGCAAGGGTGGCTGTTGCAACCAATACCTTGCGCCCGTGAACGATTCCGGGGATCAAATAAGCAAGAGATTTACCGGTACCGGTTCCAGCTTGAACCATTAGGTGATGTCGATTTGTTAGCGCGTTTGCAACCGCTTCAGCCATTTCAATCTGGCCATCACGAGCAGAACCACCAATCGCCTCAACCGCAACATCTAGTGCGCGCCGCACCTGTGCTGACATGTCGCTCATTAAAGAGCCAGCAAATCCATAAACTCATTTACTGCAGTAGTTGAAAGCTTGTTGTAATCAAGGCACAACTCAATAATCTGCTTCTGCTTATCAGCATCGTAAATACGGGCCAGGTTGGTCTTGTACTTTTCAATCAACAGCGGAATACCTTCGGCCCGGCGTCGTGCATGGCCGATTGGGTACTCGACAGCGACCTCTTCAAATACGGTGCCATCTGTAAATTCCACGGTAATTGCGTTAGCGATCGATCGCTTTTCAGGGTTGTGATAATCCGCTGTATAGGCCGGATCTTCGACGCAAACAATCTTTTCACGTAGCGCATCAATACGTGGATCTGCCGCAATATCCTCTTCATAATCACGAGCGGTTAATTGACCAAAGATAAATGGAACCGCAACCATGTACTGAATACAGTGATCGCGATCTGCAGGGTTATTGAGTGGACCCTTCTTATCGATGATTCGGATACACGCC
>LIAM01000084.1 GCA_001438925.1 Actinobacteria bacterium BACL15 MAG-120619-bin91
GATGGAACAAACTTTTCTGGCTGGGGAAAACAGCCAGGTCGCAGAACGGTGCAGGAAGAGGTCGAGAAAGCGCTAACAACTGCAACTCAATCAAAGATTGAAACCATTGTTGCCGGGCGTACAGATGCCGGCGTGCATGCCACAGGTCAGGTCATCCACGTTGATGTACCCGACTCACTCAACTTAGATGATTTGAGCTACAAGTTAAATCGAATGTTAGATACCGATGTTCGAATAATGAATGTCACTGTCGTTACGGGCCCATTTAATGCACGGTTTTCAGCGCTACGCCGTCACTACACCTACAAGATTTTGGATGGTAATCAAACGATCTTGCCTCTAGATCGCTTAGATGTGGCTCCGTGGTACCGAACGCTAGATGTTGATCTCATGAATCAGGCAAGTGCATTGATGCTGGGTAGCCACGACTTTGCCGCCTACTGCAAGTTCCGTGAAGGCTCTACAACTATTCGCACCCTTCAACGCTTTGAATGGAGCAGAGATACTTCCGGGTTTCTTATCGGTGATGTCGTTGCCGATTCATTTTGCTATTCAATGGTGCGCAACCTAGTTGGTGCTGTCGTATGTGTGGCCGATGGACGTTTTGGCCCAGAGTGGATCGAGCAGACCCTGGCCAACAAGGTGCGGATCTCAGATAGCTTGGTCTTTCCAGCCTGTGGGCTGAGCCTTCGCGAGGTGGAGTATCCACCCCAGAGTTAAAGGGCCATTTTGACCCCTGAGCCTGGCGCGGGTACCCTTACTCCTCTGCGCTTGAAAAGGCGCCGTCCATGCAGATCAAAGAAGAGACACTAAAAGAAGGTAGGCAAGAGCGTGCGTACATACAGTCCAAAAGCCGGTGATGCGGTCCGTAACTGGCACATCATCGATGCACAAGATGTGGTCTTGGGCCGTCTTGCAACACATGCCGCCGTACTTCTTCGTGGAAAGCACAAGCCAACATTTGCTCCACACATGGATATGGGTGACTTCGTCATCGTTATCAACGCTGAAAAGATCGCGTTGTCAGGTAATAAGGCATCACAGAAGTGGTCTCACCATCACTCAGGTTTCCCAGGCGGTTTAACTTCTACTGTGTACGGCGAGCTTATTGAGAAGCACCCAACACGTGCGGTTGAAAAGGCGATTAAGGGAATGCTTCCAAAGAACTCACTCGGTAAGCAGATTGCATCAAAGCTAAAGGTTTATGCAGGCCCAGAGCATCCACATGCTGCTCAAGCACCAAAGCCATATGTATTCAATCAAGTTTCACAAATCGTGAAGTAAGGGAAAAGTAAATGTCAGAGAACTTTGATCTAATCGACAACGAAGAAGCTCCTACTTCATACTCATCATCAACACCAGCAGCTGCAACTAACCGTCCAGCTATCAAAGCACCAGGTGCAGGTACCGGTCGTCGTAAGGAAGCTGTTGCACGTGTACGCCTTGTTCCAGGAACAGGTCGTTGGGTTGTAAATGGTAAGGCTCTTGAGAACTACTTCCCAAACAAGGTTCACCAGCAACTAGTGTCAGAGCCATTCCGCACAGTTGGCGCTGAAAATCAGTACGATGTTTTTGCACGCATCAACGGTGGTGGAGTTTCAGGTCAAGCTGGCGCACTACGTCTAGGTGTTGCTCGTTCACTCAACCAGATTGATGAAGAAGCAAACCGTCCAGCGCTTAAGAAGGCTGGTTTCCTTTCACGTGATGCACGTGTTATTGAGCGCAAGAAGTACGGTCTCAAGAAGGCTCGTAAGCGTTCTCAATACTCAAAGCGTTAATTCACTTTCATCAAAGGAGTTCCAATGGCGCTTTTTGGCACCGATGGAATCCGTGGCTTAGCCAATCGTGATCTCACCGCGGAACTCGCATTAGATGTTTCTGTCGCTGCTGCGCATATATTGGTAGAAAGCTCATCAAATAAGGGTCATCAGCCAACTGCAATTGTTGGCCAGGATTCACGGGCATCTGGCGAGTTTCTAGAGGCGGCTGTTGTTGCCGGATTAACTAGCGCTGGAATCAATGTTTATCGAGTTGGTGTACTTCCAACCCCTGCCATTGCTCACCTTGTTGCTGAAATGAAGTGCGACTTAGGTGTCATGATCTCGGCATCTCATAATCCAATGCCTGACAATGGAATCAAGTTGTTTGCACGTGGTGGTGGCAAGTTAGATGATGCGATCGAAGCCCGAATCGAAGCTCGCATGGGCGAAGATTGGGAGCGTCCAACGGGTCGCAATGTTGGCCGCGTTATTAATGATGAGGCTGTAACGGAAAAGTATTTAAAGCACCTGCTGGCATCTGTTGAAACACCTTTGAAGGGCCTCAAGATTGTTGTCGATTGCGCCAATGGTGCATCTTCATACGTTGCACCCGAGGTATATCGACGAGCTGGCGCAGAAGTTATTGCAATCTTTAATCAACCTGACGGTTGGAATATCAATGATGACTGCGGATCAACCCATTTGCATCAACTTCGTTCAGCGGTTCTCAAAGAGGGCGCAGATCTTGGAATCGCACACGATGGCGATGCTGATCGCTGCTTAGCAATTGATGCTGCAGGAAATGAAGTTGATGGGGATCACATTCTGACAATCTTGGCTCGTGGGTTTAAGGCTCGAGGAGTTTTGAAATCTGACACCGTTGTCGGAACAGTTATGAGCAACCTTGGATTTATGCACGCAATGAAAGATGCAGCAATCAATGTTGTTACGACTCCGGTTGGCGATCGTTATGTTCTGGAAAATATGATTGCCAATGATTATTCGCTAGGCGGTGAACAATCAGGCCATGTCATCATGCGCCAACTAGCCAACACTGGCGATGGTTTGTTAACCGCTCTGCAACTTATGCAAGAGGTGGTTCGCACAGGAAAAACTCTGCAGGAGCTTGCCGCAACCATGGTGCGATTCCCACAGGTTTTGATCAATGTAAAAGATGTTGCCAAAGATAAATTGCCTGAAAACACAGTTATTGCAGCAGCGGTGAAATCAGCTGAGGATCGCCTTGGTGATTCAGGACGTGTTTTATTGCGTGCATCAGGAACTGAGCCGCTGGTAAGAGTCATGGTTGAAGCCGCCAGTGATAGCCTTGCGCAAGAAGTTGCACAGCACCTTGCAAATACAGTTAAAAACGAACTGGAGTAATTGATATGTGCGGAATTGTGGGTTACACAGGGCCACAATCTGCCTCACATCCTTTAATTGAAGGGCTGCGGCGTCTTGAGTACCGCGGATATGACTCGGCCGGAATTGCTCTTGGTACACCGGGCAAGTTATTCATTGAAAAGAAAGCCGGGAAGCTCTCAAATTTAGAGAACGCACTAGATGCATCTCTTCCTAATGTTCATTCAGGTATTGGCCATACACGGTGGGCTACTCATGGTGGACCAACCGATGGAAATGCACATCCTCATGTAGACAATGATGGAAAGCTTGCAGTAATCCATAATGGAATTATTGAAAACTACACCGAGCTTCGCTCACAACTGGAAGCCAAAGGTCATAAATTTTCCTCTGAAACAGATACAGAATCAGTTGCTCATCTGCTCAGTGATTTGCGCAAGGAACACAAGGGCGACCTAACAGCGGCGATGCGAGATGCTGTAAAGGCCTTACGTGGATCCTTCACCTTGCTTGCTATTCACGCCGATACACCCGATGTGATCGTCGGTGTACGCAGAAACTCTCCACTTGTTGTTGGCTTAGGTGATGGCGAAAACTTCATGGCCTCTGATGTCGCAGCCTTTATCGAGTTCACAAAGCAGGCTGTTGAACTTGGCCAGGATGAGGTTGTCACAATGACACCTACATCGGTAGAGATCACTGACCTTGATGGCAAACCAGTAACCCCAAAGCGCTATGAGATTTCATGGGATGCCAGCGCTGCGCAAAAGGGTGGCTTTGCACATTTCATGTTGAAAGAGATCTTTGAACAGCCAAAAGCGGTAGCAGATACCTTGATTGGACGCTTAAGTGATAACAATCAGATTGTGCTGGATGAACTTCACATGAGCGCAGAAGAGATTCGCTCACTGAAAAAGATCACTGTTATCGCATGCGGTACCGCTTATCACGCAGGTATGGTTGCAAAGTATGCGATTGAAAAGTGGGCAAAGATTCCGGTGGA
>LIAM01000085.1 GCA_001438925.1 Actinobacteria bacterium BACL15 MAG-120619-bin91
GATCCTGCAAACCCAGTTTTGATTCAAACAATACGAGGCCTGGGCTATAAGTTAGAGAACGCTTAAACAACACTCTTTCGAATCATCTTCTGGTAAAACATTCCGGGCTTACGAGTACTTTCGGTGTCCTCGCCCATCTTTACAAACCCAAGTTTTTCATAAGCAGCAATTGCGTTGTAATTGTCGGTCCAGACTCCCAAGCCTTGAATCTTCCAATTCTTGGCCTGCTGATCAACATAGTTAAACATCGCACGCATTAAACCCTTTCCGCGAAAACGTGGATCACTCCAGCATCCGCCAATCCAACAGGTTGCTCCAAAATCCCCATTAAGAACCTCTATGTACATCATCGCTCCATCAACACCATCTAGCGATGCGATCAAGAAATCATTTTTTTCAAATTTACTACGCCATGCTGCTTCGTCCTCTGTGCTCTCGACTTCATAAGTTCCACCAAAGGCATGACCGCTTTCAGTAAGCGCCTGTAAACGAATGGAACGCAGGCGCTGCCAATCATTAGCCTCTAAGAGTTCAACAACGACTGGGCTGCTCATGGATTAATTGTGCCATTTGCAATTCGCTCACGTGCAACTTGCATTGCAGGCGGTTCTGGTCCAAGGATTGCTAAGAAAATATCTAAGCTAATTCGTGAAATCTTTAGCCAAATCTTTGATCGAGATTTCAATCCCAGTAGATCTAGTTCGCGTTTATCTAGCGTGGTAATTGCAGCGTTTGCAATAACTTTGTAAAAGAACTTGCCTGCTCCCCCGAACGGCGGATTCAAAATAAATCGAACTACATCATCAGTTCGCTGCGCATGCATTAAGTCATTAGCTCTGAAATCATCCAAAGTTGCTTCTAGTTCTGCAACTGACATCGGTGCATCAGTTAAACCAAGTGGAATCGCGCTCTTGCTCCATTCGGCAACATAGGCATCGGCGCCTTTATCAATCGGATACCCAAGAGCTAGATGAGCCTTTAAGAATGAATCGGTGAACGCGCAATGAACCCACAGCAAAAAGCGGTGATCTTTAGCTTTATAACTTTGAGACTCACCATGTTTATCAGTGAAATTTCCTTTCACATGATCATGCATTGCATTTACTCGGGCAGCTTCGCGATTGATTACCTCTTCAGCTGCAAATGTTGTGACCGTTAACCATCTAGTTGTACCCACAAGACGTCCCAGAGGATCTGATTCATACCGTGAATGTTCGGCAACTCCCGAAAGTGGTGCGGGGTGTGCTGCCTGCAAGAGCAAGGCTCGAACTCCACCAACAAGTGTTGCGATAGTTCCATGGACTTGCCACACCGCACTGCTTGGTCCAAAAAGTCCTTCGCCGCTTCCTTCACCAATTGTCTTTACCCAATCAGGGCGACCATCACGAGAACCTGAAACATTTTCGCGAAACTTATCCGCCAAAGGTTTAGTCAAGGGGAATGTATGAAGTGCGAACACAAGGCAATGCTATTGAATCGATAAATCCCACGCCAATTGAAAAACCGGTATTTAGGAACCGAAGTTAGTTTTCTTGTATGGCTTACCTTTTTGGTCGTATGTGATCCAAACGCCAATTTGCGTGCCGTTCTTAAATGATCCTGAGCGCATAATTACGCCATCTTTTCGAAACCATTTCCAATCGCCATGGAGTTTGTCGGCTTTCATTTTTCCAATGGCCTTCAAAACACCATTTCCGTAAAACTCTAGGTACTCACCTGTGCGCTTTGGATAGCTTGAATTAATCTGGCCAATTCGTGCCTTGATGATCTTCTTTAACAGAGGCTTAGGAAATCTCTTGTCTACAGCAAAGTGAATAGAGCCTTTCGTTTGCTCATAACCGGCCAATTCATTGGCAAGTATTAAATTTGTTGATCCGCTATAAGGAAAGACGCTGTTGTGCTTTTTGTAGCCATCAAAACCTATAACTGCGATGTTTTCAATCATGAAGGTAGGAATTCCGTACTTAATTACTTGGGCAGCGGTTGGAAGCTCTACGGCAATCATTTCACGCAAGTCGTTAAGAATCTGACGCTGACCGATTTCAAAGTTTTTCAAATGCTTGTCAACTAAAGCCTTGCTCATGCTGAAACAACACCTGTTGCCAAGAGGATTAGAATCACAGTGCCTAGCGTGATTCTGTAGATGATAAATGGCATGAAACTTCTAGTTGAAACAAACTTCAGTAACCAAGCGATAACCAAGTATCCGACTACAAATGCAATTGTGGTAGCGGCTGCGGTCTCGGGCAATGAAAATACATTGGATTCATCAGATGACGAGAGTGCACCCTGTAGTTGATAGAAACCACTGCCGAATACTGCAGGTAAGGCCAATAAGAATGAATAGCGAAGCGCAGCTTCACGCTTGTACCCAAGGAAGCGACCCATTGCGATCGTTGCACCTGAACGAGATACACCTGGCATCAGCGCTAAAGCCTGGGCTACTCCATACAAGATTCCGTGTCGATTACTGAGTTGATCCAAAGTTCGCTCACGTTTTCCATATGTGTCTGCTAAACCAAGAATCACACCAAAGACAATCAAGGTTGTCGCGATAAGCCACAGTGAGCGAAGATTGCTTTCAATGATGTCGCTGCCCAAGTACCCAAGTACAACAATCGGAATTGTTCCAATGACTATTAACCAACCCATTCGAGCCTGTGATTTAGCTTCACCAACTAGTTCTTTGCGCTGAACTGTCTGACCAAACCAAGAACGAAGAATCGCAGCAATATCTTTGCGGAAGTAAATCAGTACAGCTAACTCGGTACCTATTTGGGTGATTGCCGTAAATCGAGCACCAGGGTCATTTGCACCATCCATGAATTCGCCAAAAATACGAATGTGGGCACTTGAAGAAATTGGAAGGAATTCGGTGAGACCTTGAACAATTCCAAGAATGATTGCTTCGATCATCTCACCCTCCAATCCACACGTAGAGTCCAATAGTAACGAGCAAAGTCGCATTAATCATCGAAAGGTATATTTGGGGCATGAAAGCCAGCCTCGCACTTGAAGAATTAAAGGGCTATGGCAAAAAAAGCAGAGTCAGCGACCTTGCGCGCTTCTATAAAACTGGCCCAGGTGAATATGCCGAAGGCGATGTGTTTCTCGGAGGAACTGTTCCTCAGACACGATCCGTTGCAAGCACATTCAAGAAACTGGAACTTGCAGAAGTTCAAAAGTTGTTTAACTCTCCCTTTCATGAAGCACGTTTATGCGCAGCGATAATTCTTAATTTGCAATTCAAGGCTGCAAAATCGCCGCAAGATCGTAAGAAGATATTTGATTTCTACTTGAAGCAAGTAAGAGCAGAGCGAATCAATAACTGGGACATTGTTGATGTATCAGCGCCATGGATGGGTGTTTACTTAACCGAAATTGAAGATCCCATGCCCCTGCTTATCAAGTTCTCCAAGTCAAAATCTCTGTGGCAGCGCCGTGTTTCGATCATCCTTACTTTTGCCCTAATTCGTGCCGGCGAATTGGAACCAACCATCATCATTTCCGAAGCACTGCTTAAGGATAAAGAAGATTTGATTCACAAGGCTGTTGGCTGGATGCTTCGCGAGATGGGCAAAAAAGATGTGATGTTGCTCCGTGGATTCCTAAAACAACATTCACATGAAATGCCACGCACTATGTTGAGATATGCAATTGAGCGCTTGCCTGAATCCGAGCGAAAGAGATGGCTAACTGAAAGTAAGAGTTAACCTAACAAAGGACGCAGTTCAACCTTACGATTACACGCTTTTGATCCTTCAGCTGCTAGTTGCTGTGCGACTGCTAAAGAATCGACTTTAATGATCCAGAAACCGCTGAAGTATTCGACAGATGAGTGATGTGAGCCAGGAATAGTTGTTTCGGCACCATCCCGTGAATCAAACACCATGGCCTTATCGGGAGAATCGATTCCGCAGGCAAATAAGCGCTGCCCTGCATCCTCAATCTTGTCATTGAAATCATCAATCGCCTTCATCTCTTCAGGCGTGTGAGGTGCGCGAGTTTGTGTGTCAATAACAGAAATTAAGAAGCGCATAGGAAAAGGATACATAGGGGCGTAAAATAATTCCATGCACACATACGAGGATGAAGTCGGTCAGCGTTGGGGAGA
>LIAM01000086.1 GCA_001438925.1 Actinobacteria bacterium BACL15 MAG-120619-bin91
ATTACAAAGAGAATAACTGAGGAGAAAATAACTGTAACGGCAGCGCTTCGGGATAGTTTTCGCTTTCGTAGGGCTTCTACCGCAGGGTTTAACCCAGTTGCAAGAAATAGTGCGATCAAAATCAGAACAAGTATTTGGCTAACACTTGCAAGTGCACGCATCAAAACAATTGCGGTCAGTGCTCCAAGTGTTGCGACAAAGCCAAAGTAGAAGGGGTGAGATCGATTGATCGGCGCACCCAAAGTTCCATAATCATCAGCGATCTTTTCCGCCTTTGGAGAACGAGCTGCCGCCTTCTTGATTCGCGCTGATATAGCCATAGGGACATTCTAAAGTGAATAGATCACTCTTATTGAGACGTGGTGTTCATGTTCCCGACACATTTATACGAGACAATACCGAGTATGGCGTTGCGCATTACAGGCTTAGGTGAGGAGATCGCAGCTGTTACTGGCCTACCCTGGCACTTACCCCTTGAAGAGTGGCCAGAGGATCCAGCCCTTGCTGAAAAGCGCGGTATTTCACGCCACGTTGTGCGGTTAGTGCGTGCAAGCAATGATCCAGATGCTGAAGTTTACGCGGTTAAAGAGACTGTTTCAGAGTTTGCAAATCGCGAGTACAAAATTTTGCGTGAACTATCCCACCTGAACGCCCCTTGTGTGGAGCAGGTAGCAGTTGTTGAAGGTCGAGTCGATGCACATGGTGAAGAGCTCCCTTGCGCGATCGTTACTCGATTTTTGCCGTACTCCTTGCCGTACCGAGTTTTGTTATCAGGAGCAGTTACTGCACATGAGATAACAACAATGGCAAGTGCTTTAGCACTGCTATTGGTGAGGTTGCATCTCTTGGGTTTTTGGTGGGGAGATTGCTCCCTTTCTAATACCTTGTTTCGTCGGGATGCTGAGGGTTTTGCCGCTTACCTAGTCGATGCTGAAACGGGCGAGTTCCAAAAAACACTTAGCGATGGTCAACGCGAGCATGATTTAGAGATTGTGCACTTCAATGTTGCTGCAGAGCTTGAGGATCTATCTCTGTCAGGAGTCTTATACCCAGGAATGGAACCAGTTCGAGCCGCTGAAGCGGTCATTCGTCGATATCGCAGAATCTGGGCGGCGCTGAAAGAGAGACAGTTGTTAGATCCTAAGGATCGCCACGCAGTTGAAGGTGCGATGCGTCAGCTCCATGACCTTGGATTTGCTGTCGAAGAGGTAGCGATAACCATTGATGGTGATACCCAAATGATCTCCTTCCAGCCAAAGCTGGTCGCAGCTGGTTATCACACACAGCGTCTGCGCGAGGTGGTTGGGCTCGATGCTGAAGAGCTACAAGCAAAACGTTTATTGGCTTCCTTTGACCGATACAACGCCCGTGAAAATAAACTAGGTTTACCGATTCAAGAGATGGCCAAGCAGTGGATTTCTGAAGTCTTTGAACCCGTCATTAATAGAGTCCCCGATCACATGAGAGGACGAGTAGAACGCGCACAGATGTTCCATGAAATCCTTGAAAATCGTTGGTATTTAAGTGAAAAAGCCGGTTATGACGTGGGGTTAGAAGTTGCTGCTGATGATTACTGTACTGAAATCCTTCCATTACGCCGTGACTCTGGCGTTGACATAGTTATTCAATAGATAGGATGGCAACATGAGCTTGCCACCTAATTTCGGTCAAGCCTTTGATTTGAGTTCATTAACTAAACCAAAGGTGGATACCTCGATACCGATGCCTGGCGTTGAAGTATCAGTTGAAAACTTAAGTAGCGAAATTCTCCCTTTATCTCTAGTGCGACCAGTGATTGTTGTGATGTGGTCGCCTCGATCCCCAGAATCTGTCGAGGTAGTAAGGGTCCTGGGAAAGCTGGAAAAAGATTACAAAGCAGCCTTTGCGTTAGCACGAGTTGATATTGAAGCCCATCCTCAAGTTGCTCAAGCATTTCAAACCAAATCGATTCCATACGCAGTTGCGATTATTGCCGAACAAATGGTTCCATTGTTTGAACAGGCATACCCCGAAGCACAGGTGAAGATGGTTATCGATAAGGTGCTCACACTTTCTTCAGAGCAAGGGGTAGGCCAGGCACCGGTTGAGCAGATGGAAGCAGAAGAGATTGAAGCGATGGAAGCGCTGGAGGCTGGTAATTTTCTTGCAGCAGAAGCGGCATATAAGAAGTGGTTAGCACGTAAGCCATCTGAAATTCTTGCAAAGTTAGGATTAGCCCAAACTCAGCTTTTAATGCGTACTGAAGGCTTAGATCTCAACGCTGTAATAGATGAGTCTACTAAATATCCGGGGGACATCGCCCTGCAGTTGAAGGCGGCAGATGTAGAGATTGTTAATGGTGGCGTAGAAGCTGCTTTTACTCGCTTATTGCACGCCATCCGCGCAACTTCTGGAGATGATCGTGCAAAGGTCAAAGATCATCTGCTTAATCTCTTTGCACTAGTTGATCAAAGCGACCCACGTTTGGTGGCGGCTCGTAAAGAGCTCGCCAGTGCGCTATTTTGAAAAAGAGCATCGATGTTGAGCATGAACTCAACCTTATTAAGGGGCTTTTCTTTCTCTTTGGGCTGCTAATTATGTCCTGGGTCCCTCGTTTCCCTGAAGTGAAGGCAAATCTCAGACTTACTAATGGTGAGTTTGGCTCCCTTGTAAGTATGGGGGCGATCGGTAACTTGATTGCTCTATTTACCGTCGGTCACCTTGTTCATAAGTAAGGGGCACGATGGATCTTGCATATCGCAGCCTTCTTACTTGCCACAAGCCTGATGTTTTTAACCCACACCACTTCAAGCCTGTTCTTTCTGCTTTTCATCATGATTCAAGGTGGGGCGATATCTGCTTTCCATATATCGATTAATGCACAAGGTTTCTTCTTTCAAGACAGAACAAATAGGCAAATCATTACTTTGTTGAGTGGATACTGGAGCAGCGGTGCGTTGATCTCATCAATGATCGCTGGATTGCTTGTAGATCGAGTTGCCCTGGGTGCATATACAAATGTGCTATCACTACTGTGTTTTCTACTGATGATTTTCATCATTTCTAGAATCTCACCAAACTTGGTACAAGCAGATGAGAATCCAGACTCAGACCATCGCGCTCGCGATATGTTTAAGGGATTTACAATCGATAGGCAAGTATCAGCTGCACTTCTGTTGGTAATCATGCTGGAATACGCGGTGAGTGATTGGGCAACAATTTATGTAAAAGAAGATATGAAGATTGCTGGTGGAATACACACACTTCCATACATTCTTTTCACCTTGGCGATGATAATTGGTCGCCTCAATCTACATAATCTCCTACCTCGGTACACGATTGACTTCCTTGTCGTAAGGGCATCCTTGCTTTCTGGCCTGTCATTTATTGTAGGAATAATCGCGGTGAGCATGCTCGGCACCGCAAATAAGACATTGGTTATCGTGATTCTCTCCATTAGTTTTACCATCGCAGGCCTTGGCTCCTCATTCTTGGGCCCTTCTGTGATGAATGCGGCAGATGCACGCTCGAAGTTCCCATCTAGCGTCGTTATTGGCCAGATAGGCGTCATTAATATCACCTTGGTCTTTGTATTTCGTTGGGTAATCGCTTGGACGGCTCAAGCAACCTCATTGAGCATCGCGCTGTTGATTCCGGCGATCATGTTGCTAACCGTTCCCTACTTTGCAAAGATATTTAAGAACGCTTAAACCAGATCGTTGCTAGTGGCGGAATCCGCACAGATGCAATTTGAGACGCTCCAACAATCACAGGCTCATTGCTGACACCACTTCCACCAAAGGTAACCTCATCAGTGTTTAACACCTCGCGCCAGATTCCAGCGCTTGGAAAGGGCAGTTGGTAGTTATTGTGTGGGACAGGTGAAAAGTTAGTCACACTGACCAGCGCAGAAGAGTAATCATCCCAACGGGCGAAGGCGACAACATTTGCAGCACCATCATTTCCTACCAACCAGGTAAAGCCCTCAGGATTTGTATCTTTCTCCCACAAAGCGGCGGTTGATTTATAGATTGCGTTTAATTCAGCAACTGTCCTTTGTATACCTTGATGCTCGTCATACTCAGTTAAGTACCACTGCAAACC
>LIAM01000087.1 GCA_001438925.1 Actinobacteria bacterium BACL15 MAG-120619-bin91
AAAGATCAATGCGTTGAAGGGCGATAACTCAGGCTCATGGGGAAATCAGATGCGCTCCTATGTATTAGCGCCCTATCAAATGGTGAAGGATTTGCGCACCGATTACGAGACCGGAAATACATCTGCGGTATTAAATGGCGAAATCGATGATTTCATCGAAGCTGGTATTCGCTGGCGCCGCAGCTCGTAATTCCTGAGAATCGGCTGGAGTAATTTTCTAGGTAAGCAATTGCTCGAAATCCTGGGTCTGACCATTGTTAGAGTTGATAAAGGAGTCGAACAGTTGAGACAAAGATACGATTTCTTGCAATTCTTACCTGCGAAAATTAGGTGTCTATCCTCTTTCTGTTCAATCTCACACTTTTCTCACGCTCACGACCCCACGACATCCAAGGATTTTCGCCTTACTTCCATAAACTAAGCGCAGGTCGAAGGTGGTTCCCCGAACTCCACCCCGCAGGTGCAATGGGAGATTTAATGATTCGCTTCGAGAATGTCACCAAGATTTACCCAGGTCAGGAGCGCCCAGCTCTTGATTCTGTGAATCTTGAAATCGTTAAGGGCGAGTTCGTTTTCCTTGTCGGTCTTTCAGGTTCAGGTAAGTCAACCTTTCTTCGTCTAGTTCTTCGTGAAGAGCGCCCAACATCTGGTGCGATCCATGTTGCAGGTAAAGATCTTGGAACACTGTCCAAGCACAAGGTTCCTGAGCTTCGCCGTTCAGTAGGAACTGTTTTCCAGGATTTCCGTTTACTTCCCAACAAAACAATTTCAGAGAATGTTGCATTTACATTGCATGTGCTCGGTTACTCGCAAAAAGAGATCAATCGCGAGATTCCAGAGGTTCTTGAATTAGTTGGTTTGGAAGATAAGGGCGATCGTTTGCCGTCAGAGATTTCAGGCGGTGAGCAACAACGTGTAGCGATTGCTCGTGCATATGTGAGCCGCCCACCAATTCTTATCGCTGATGAGCCAACAGGAAACCTTGACCCAGCAACATCTGTGGGAATTATGAAGTTGCTCGATCGCATTAACCGCGAGGGAACAACGGTTTTGATGGCAACACATGATGCTGGCATCGTGGATCAGATGCGCAAGCGCGTGATTGAACTAGATGGCGGACATGTAATCCGCGATCAAGTTCGCGGTGTTTATGGGTACACGGGTTAAGGGCGGGCAGCGATGACGAAAAAACTAACCTTGCGCTCTATGCAGATAGTATTTAAAGTGAGTAACGATGGGATGGTTGCCTAAATGCGCGCACGGTTTCTTCTAAGTGAGGTCCGTATTGGCCTTCGTCGCAACTTAACTATGACCTTTGCAGTTGTCGTAACGACAGCGATCTCATTGTCCTTGCTTGGTATTGGTCTTCTTGCAAACGCACAGGTAGCTGCGATGAAGGATTATTGGTATGACAAGATTGAGGTCTCGGTATTTTTGTGTGGAAATCTCTCAGATTCTGCATCATGTGCAGCCGGTGCTGTAACAGCTGATCAACGTTTAACGATCCAGCAGGATCTACAAGAGATGACCGTCGTTGATACCGTCTTCTATGAATCACAATCGCAAGCCTTTGGACGATTCCAAGAGCGTTTCAAGGATTCAGCGATTGCGCAAAATGTGACGGCAGATCAGCTTCCAGAGTCCTTCCGCGTGAAGTTAAAGGATCCTGAACAGTTCTCAGTAATTGTTAGCGCATTTAGCGGTCGTCCTGGTGTTGATGTTGTTCAGGATCAACGTGCAATCCTTGAGAAGTTCTTTCAACTATTAGCGGTACTTCGAAATGGTGCATTAGTTGTTGGCTTGGCATCGGTTCTTACCGCTGCGCTGTTGATCTCAAATACCTTGCGAATCGCAGCATTTAACCGTCGCCGTGAAACCGGTGTGATGAAACTTGTTGGCGCATCATCATGGTCGATTCAACTTCCATTTTTACTTGAAGGTGTTATCTCCGCTGTGATTGGTTGGGGATTAGCAACTGGATTACTTGCTGGGCTAAAGAGTGTTGTTGACTCACGTGTAGCGCCACTTCTGTCCTTCACCAACTTCTTTGGATGGGGCGAGGTTTGGGTTGCATCGGGGTATCTGCTTGCGACAGGTTTGGTTGTTTCAATCCTGGCCTCTGTGATTACCCTTCGCCGCTATCTAAAGGTCTGATTTACTGAGTCGGGGGCGGTGATGCGGCATGGTTAAAGAGGTAGGCCGCAAGGTCATTGCTCAAAACAAAAAAGCACGGTACGACTATTCCATTGCCGATGTAATTGAGTGTGGTTTGGTGTTGACCGGCACTGAGGTGAAATCACTTCGCGCAGGGCGTGCATCCTTAATTGATGGCTTTGCCATGGTTAATAATGGCGAGCTGTGGTTGATGGGTGTGCATATTCCTGAGTACACCGAGGGAACGTGGACTAATCACACCCCTCGTCGTGATCGCAAACTTCTTGTTCATAAACAAGAGCTCAATAAGTTGATTGGAAAGCTCAAGGATTCAGGAACCACTCTGGTTCCTCTGCAGTTGTACTTCAAGGATGGAAAGGCCAAGGTCGAGATCGCAGTTGCCAAGGGTAAGAAGGCGCATGACAAGCGCGAAGCGATCAAGGAGCGCGAGGCCAATCGCGAGGTTTCACGTGTTGTTTCTCGTTCATTGAGCGGCAAGGCGTCGAGGGCTGCTTCCAAATACGAGGATTAACACCTTCTCTCTTTTCTGATTTACACTTATGCTACCGCCGCTTCGACACCTCAATTTTTGGGGGATACTGGCGACGGCGCAGAGAATTGACAATTAAATAGGGGATAAGAAATACGTTTCTTTTTCTCCAAGCATTAAGTGTGAAAGCACTTTAAATCTTGGGGGTGAACGGTCTCGACTTTGGATGTTGAGGCAGGGGAAGCGGGCCGAGGAAGCCGGAATGATCTCGTTAACCAATAATCCGTGCAAAAAAATAACTGCAGACGTTAAATCGTCTGATTTCGAACTCGCTGCATAAGCGATTCAAATCCGTTAGCCCAGGTGCCGCTCTCGACCTGGAATCTAGCGTCGACTAGGGGGCTTTTCACTTCGTTGGTGTTGCAGACGATGAAGGAGAACATTTTTGCAACTGAGCTTGTCGAGGAAAGGTGTGTAAAAACCTCGGAGCTGAGAAAGCGTTAATCACACTACGCCCGTAGAAGCCCTGTTTTAATACCGAAGGACCCGGGTTCGATTCCCGGCACCTCCACCATTTTTATTTGAATAATTCAATGATTCATTATCAGTGCTGGCCTTCGGGACCGTGTCCATCATTTCCAGATGAGCGACCACTCTTGCGAGATATTCCAAGCTTGGCCAGTAATTCACGCGCCGCAAAAAACTCTGGAAAGTACTCGCGGCGTAATCCGATGTAGCAGGTTATGACAGAGAAGAGACCGACTGCTCGGGGAATGAGTGGCAAGCCAGAGATAAATAGGAATTGAACGCCGACTAAAGTTCCAAAGGCCACAAACAGGAGATGGATTATTTTGCGTAAAACATTAAGGATCATAATCCCGATTGATGACTTGCCACTTAACCGTGAATGGATAAATCGTGAAGAGAGGAGGATCGACAGCGGGCCAGCCAACAGAGCGATGAGAAAAAGGGTCGCTACGACAATTGCTAAGGACTCCACTTATCTACCCCAATCAGTTCGAATAGCAGCAAACAAGATCATATCTTCGCGTGTTCCATCATCTTGGCAACACTTATCTCGCATGATGCCCTCCTGCACATAGCCAGCCTTCTTTAAGACTTTGAGTGAAGGGATGTTGGACTCAACAACTAAGGCTTCGATACGGTGAAAGCCAATGGTTTCAAACCCATACTCAGTGAGTAAACGAGTTGCCGCAGTAGCAACACCCTTGCCACGAACATCGGCGGTGATCCAATAACCGATCTCAGCTTTTGCATCATCAAGATCCAAAGTGTGAAAAGAGAGTGCACCGGCGAATTTACTGTCATACTCAAGGGCTAGTTGAAGCTCAGTGCGCATAGTAAAACCATTAGGGGATCGCTCACGGACATAATGTTCGGCATTAGCCATTTGATAGTTTGCAGGTATTCGGGTGAA
>LIAM01000088.1 GCA_001438925.1 Actinobacteria bacterium BACL15 MAG-120619-bin91
TTCTCATGAACATAATCATGGGTAAGGTCATTTGTCATGATCGTTGCTGTCGAAGTTCCAACCTTCAGATCGATATCAATCTCCACAAGGCGAGCATCAAAATTCACCATTGTTTTGTCGCCATCTGGGGCGCTATTCGTACACACTTGAACACCATTGAGTCTTACATCTATTGCTAATGGATCCATCTGAGCATCGGCGGTACCGACAGCTGCAAGAACTCTGCCCCAGTTCGGGTCTCTTCCAAAGATGGCTGCTTTTAGCAGATTGTTCCGAGCACAAGCACGTCCAACTACTACCGCATCCTTTTCGGAAGCAGCGTTAAATACTTTGATGGCAACCGTCTTTGTCGAACCTTCAGCATCTGCGATTAACTGCGCGGAAAGTGATCCACATACCTGCATCAACATATCTTCAAGTTCATGGTCTGTAATCTTTACACCACTTGCCCCTGATGACATGAATAACACAGTGTCATTGGTAGATGTACACCCATCTGAATCGATGCGGTTGTAGGTACGATCAGTTGCACGTTGAAAGATCTCTGGCGCATTCTCAGACACAACCGCGTCGGTCATAATGACAGACAGCATCGTGGCTAATGCAGGGGCTAACATTCCCGCACCCTTTGCGATACCTGCAAATTCAGCTCCATTAAAGTTAGCTGTTGCAATTTTTGGAACAGAATCAGTTGTCATAATCGCCTGTGCACTTGTCTGCAGACCATCGTTGCTGAGCGCCGGCACAATTGATTCAATTCCGGCATAAATCTTTGGCATTGGCAGTAGTTCACCGATTAAACCGGTTGAACAGACAACTACCTCACCTGATGAAACATTGAGCGATTGCCCAACATGTTCTGCGGTTTTATGGGTATCGGCAAATCCCTGTGGACCGGTGCAAGCATTTGCTCCCCCGCTATTGAGGACAACTGCTCGAACGATGCCACCCTTTGCCACTTGGCGTGACCAAGTAACTGGAGCTGCAACAACCTTATTTGTTGTAAAAACAGCGGCAGCAGTGAAGTTTGGGCCCTGATTTTCGATGATTGTTAAATCAAGTGCACCAGTGCTCTTGAGGCCGGCGGCAGCTGATGCAGATCTAAACCCTTGAGGAAGTTTCATGCACCGATACCATCAAGTGCTAAACCACTAATCTCGGAAAGCCCGCAAATCAGATTCGCATTTTGTATCGCTTGGCCAGCAGCACCCTTGCCCAAGTTATCAATAGCAACTGAGACAACAAGACGGTTACTGTGTTGATCGACAGCGACTTGAATTTGTACCTTATTGCTTCCGGTGACAGCACTTGTCTTGGGCATCTGCCCTGCAGGTAAAAGATCAACAAAGAACTCATTGGCGTAATGCTGTGAATAGAGCTGGTGTGCTTGC
Organism: Actinobacteria bacterium BACL15 MAG-120619-bin91; assembly: GCA_001438925.1. GTDB lineage: Bacteria > Actinomycetota > Actinomycetes > Nanopelagicales > Nanopelagicaceae > Planktophila. The sequence goes on from LIAM01000088.1 coordinate 1,392, forward strand.
TCAGTCGTCAATGCCGATGTCAGTTTGGCGGTAATCGTTGCAAGAATTCCACGTGGCATCGGAGCTAAGATGGGGGTAAATGAGATCTTTGCTTCCTTTTGTGCTACCGACAATAACGCTTGTTCGATCTCAGGTGTGTGTTGGTGGACTCCACCAAATTTATATGAGCTCAGTGAACCCATGACCTCGCTACCAATCAAATTGATCTTGGCACTACGGCCAGCACCAGTTGTACCTGATGCTGCAACAATGACAATGTCAGAGCTATCAATAAGTGACATGGCGGGTGCAATTCCAAGTGAAATCGATGTTGCGTAACAACCTGGGTTTGCCACCTTGTTCTGACCCTTTATCGCCTCGCGTTGACCTGCAGCAAGCTCTGGTAATCCATACACCCATGCTCCAGCGTGCTCGCCGCCGTAATACTTTTCCCACTGAGCAGGATCTTCTAATCTGAAATCTGCTCCCAGATCGACGATCTTTACATGTGAAGGCAGCTTCGAAATTAATGCGGCTGACTCTCCATGTGGCAGAGCGAGAAATACCAGCTCGATTGTTGTGAAATCTATTGAGTCTGTTGTAACAAATTCGCGGCCGGCATAACTTTGCAGTTGAGGATGGACAGATGTGACCTGCTCCCCTGCATTTGAGTGTGCGCTAACGACAGTTACCTCAAAGACTGGATGAGTTGCCAAAAGTCTGAGTAACTCTCCACCTGCGTAGCCGCTTGCACCAATGACCGCTGTTTTCATAGGTCTAGGGTAAGGGATAATCTATAATTATGCAATCCTATGCATAATTATGCGGTACGGACAACAGCTCCGAACTTTGCCGCCGCAACGGCGGTAGCTGCTTCACGCATGGCTGAAACCTCATCACCTGTGAGGGTGCGATCTGAAGCACGGAATACAAGTGTGAAAGCAAGGGAAACCTTGCCATCGCCGATCTTGTCGTATCGATCAAAGAGAGTGATGGATTCGAGCAGATCCCCCGCGCCCTCGCGTAGCGCACCTTCGATATCTGCCGCGCTGACAGTTGAATCAACTATCAAAGCTACATCTTGAACCGCTGCAGGCATTGTGCCAACGGTGGTTGGGCGAACTAGCGTTGAATCAGGCAGTGCACTCAGTGCTACAGCGAAAGCAACTGACCGTTCGGGAAGGCCATAGGCGGCAACGATGCGAGGGTGAAGTTCACCTGCATGTGCTACCGCTTTACCATCCACAATTAATTCGGCGCATCGACCAGGGTGCCATGGGGCTAGATCGGAACGAGCAACGCTCCATTCGAGGTTACACAGCTGCACAATATCTTGGGCGAAGGAGATAGCATCCTGCCAGTTATAGGAACGGGCCTTACCCTGCCAGTTTTCATTTTCTGTTTTTCCGACGAGCAAACCAGCTACGTGATATCCCTGAGTTGGAACAGCTGCAAAAATCTGATCGATAATCTTTTGATCAGGGCGCTTTGAAAGATTTGGAGAGACCGCTGGAACTAACTTCTGTGAGCTACGGAAGATGGAGCCCATCTCAAAGATTGCAAAATCCTTTGCACCACGACTGATATTTCGCTGTGCGACCTCAATCAAACCAGGAACCAGATGTACCCGCATCAATGGAAACTCTTCAGACATTGGGTTTGCAACCTTGTATGTTGAAGCTCGCTCACCAACAAAGCCCATTGAATCAATCGTTGCCTGATTGGTAAATGGGAAGGTTTGAACCTCTGCCAATCCTCGACTTGCCAGCATTGTTGCTATGGCACGACGACGCTTTTGAGTAGGTGTCAAAGTTGCATGCAATGGACGTGGAGGAAGTACTGAAGGGATCTTGTCGTACCCGATCATGCGAGCAACTTCTTCAGTGAAATCAGCTGCGGTTAGTAGATCTGAGCGCCATGAAGGAGGATCGATGGCGAAGCTCTTCTCGTCAACTTCGCAACCAATAACACGAAGTACCTCAGCAACCTTTGCCGCTGGAACTTCAAAGCCCAGAATCTTGGAGATATACGTTGGATCAATAGTGACGGTTGGGCCGAAAATAGGTGCACCATCTACAACTGTTGCGACATGTTGCGCTGAGCTATGCGCCGTTAGAAGCTGAACGAAACGGGCTGAAGCAAGCTCTGCAAGTGATGGGTCAACGCTGCGCTCTAATCGGCGTGAGGCTTCAGATGAAAGCTTGTGTCGGCGTGAGTTCTTAGCAACGCATATTGGATCGAAACGAACCGCTTCAAGTGCAATATCTGTTGTGGTCTCAGTTATCTCTGAGGACAAACCACCCATCGTGCCGGCAAGTGCTAATGGTTGCTGATCATCACAGACCATCAAATCATCGGGATCCAAGGTGCGCTCTACCCCATCCAAGGTTTTAAACTTTTGAACGGAGGCTGCGCGCTTAATTGTTAAACCTCCCTTGATCTTTGATTTATCAAAGGCGTGCAATGGTTGTCCAAGTTCAAGCATTACATAGTTGGTGACATCGACAACCAAGGAGATAGAGCGCATTCCCATTTTTTCAATTCGTCGTCGCATCCAGATTGGTGTTGTCGCCTTAGGATCAAAGTTTGAAAGGGTGCGAAGGTAAAACACGG
>LIAM01000089.1 GCA_001438925.1 Actinobacteria bacterium BACL15 MAG-120619-bin91
TGCCGTACTCATTCCATTGGGTAGGCGATCAAGCAACAATTACTGAAGATGCAATCGAGATGGTCACACACAAGATCGATAAAGAGATCGGTGCCCACAACGTTGCAGCGATTTTGATCGAACCTATCCAGGGCGAGGGTGGATTTATCGTTCCACCGAAGGGATTTTTGCCAGCCCTTTCTAAGTACTCAACTGACAATGGCATTATCTTTATCGCTGATGAGGTCCAAACCGGTTTTGCTCGCACCGGAAATATGTTTGCTGTTGAAAATGAAAATGTTGTGCCAGATATGATCGTTACAGCTAAGGGCATTGCTGGTGGCTTGCCACTTGCAGGTGTAACCGCTCGCGCCGAGATTATGGATTCGGTCCATGTCTCTGGCCTTGGCGGAACATACGGTGGAAACCCAATCGCATGCGCGGCAGCACTTGGCGCAATTGAGACAATTCAGGAAGAAAACCTTGTCACTCGTGCCAACCACATAGGACAGATTCTTGGTGATTCACTTCGCGCAATGCAGGCTAAGTACCCTGTAATTGGCGAGGTTCGTGGACGCGGTGCAATGCAAGCGATTGAGCTGGTAGAGCCAGGTACTAAGACACCAAACACAGCGGCGATGAATGCAATCACTAAGTATTGCCAGAGCAAGGGCGTGTTAGTCCTTACAGCAGGAACATACTCAAATGTTGTTCGCTTCCTGCCACCAATTGTTATTACAGATGAACTTCTAAAGGATGCACTGAGTGTTCTTGATGAAGCTCTAGCTTCTCTCTAAAAACCAACCTTTACGCTAAATACCTGAAGCGTGGCCTTCGCAACGAGGGTCTGATCCAAATGCGTAGCTTCCATTAGGAAGAACCTCCATCAATTGAACTGATGAGCCATGTCCCCAAGCAGCTAGTGGGCGAACATCATGGCCCTTTGCTCGTAGCTCATCCAAAACAAGGTTCGAAACCCTGTTTTCTACCTCAAGAACGCCCAGTCCCTCTTCATCCTCAGAGCTTTGACCAGGAGCATTTAAATGTTGCCATCGTGGCGCTTCAGTTGCCTCTTGCACATTCATCTTTAAATCAATGAGATTGACAAGTAATTGCAAATTTGTTTGCACTTGAATGTTGGCACCAGGTGTTCCGCCCAGTAGGTACAAAGAACCATCAGCTCGCACAGCTGTAAATGCATTGAGCGTGTGCGCTGGGCGCTTACCCGGAGCGATGATGTTGGGGGATTGTGGATCTAGCGAAAATCCAGTCAAGCGATTGTTCAAAATGATTCCAGTCTCAGGAATAACCCATGAACTTCCGAAGCCATGGAATACAGATTGAATCCATGAAACGGCATTACCGCGCGAATCTGCGACTAAAAAGTAGGTTGTATCGCTACCTTCGCTAACAGGTGCGATGTCTGTGCCCGCCGATGCCATAGAAATATGGGCTGCGCGCTTATCAATATGAGCCTTAGACAAGATTCGATCGGTGTTTACAGCGATGAACTCCGGATCACCCAGAATCGAATTACGATCAGCAAAACCAATCTTCTTAGACTCAACACCAATATGAATTCGATCCGCCTCTGAGAGTGATGCAATATCAAATCTTTCATTGAGCAAGAGCTCCTCCATCAGGATCATTCCCTGGGTTGGGGGAGGCTGTCCATAAACCGTAATATCTCGATACTTAACTGACAATGGATCTAAAACTCGTGTTGTGTGGTTCTTCAAATCCTCTTTATTGAACCAACCATCAGATCCCTTGATCAATTGCTGTGCGATGCGACCTTCGTAAAATGCTGCTCTTCCACCTTCTGCGATCTCGCGAAGTGAGCGCGCTAAATCCTTTTGAACAACTAAATCACCGATCTTTACATTTACATCGACACCCATGTCTTTGAAAAGCGCAGTCTCTGGCGCAATCGTAAGGTGCCCAGCAATTCTGCGGACAAAACCAGTGTTTGCAGGAAAGCCATTGTCTGCATAATCGATCGCCTGAGCCAATAAAATTGCCATCGGCAACTTCCCATACCGTTGATGGGCTTCAAACCAGGTTGAGACTAAACCTGGAACAGTTCCAGATTTATATCCATGCAGTGGAATCCCATCTTTATAGTTTTCAGGTGTGGCTGCATGTGAACCTTCTCCACTGCCATTAAATGCCAGGTTGGTTTTACTAGCTGCATCATGGGTAACTAGAAATGCATCCCCACCCAAATGAGAAGCACCGGGTTCGACTACGCAGATAACCGCACTTAATGCGATCGCAGCATCGATAAATGAACCACCCTGCTTGAGGATGTTGATCGCTGCACTGACAGCCAGAGGCTGGCTTGCGGCAGCCCCTCCATTTCGGGCGTAAACAACGCTTCTACCTGTTTGCACTTGTGAACTGTGTCCTATTCACAGCCTTATTACAAGATGAAAAAAGGGGTTTGTGCGATTGGATTTGCATGCACAATTTTAGGAACATAGTATTTACCTACGTTAAGGGGAGTACCTCGTTCGGCATCTTCGTCAATACGGATAGAAATATCCCGGAGCTGCGACCACCTAGCTTGTAAATAGCTAGCGGTTGAGGAAGACCTTGGCATTTGGCCCCTTTAACGAAACAGGTGAATTTCATGGAAGTAACTCTTTTGACGTGGGCGCTGGTCGTCGGTGCCATTATTGCCCTGATTGTCGTTGACCTACTAACCGTAAGCCGTAAACCTCACGATGTAATGTTTAAAGAGGCGGCAATATGGTCCATTTTTTATATTGGCGTTGCAATCGCCTTTGGTGTCTGGGTCTGGCAAACAGCTGGTTCGCAATTTGGAACCGAATACTTTGCTGCTTACTTGGTCGAGAAATCACTATCTGTAGATAACCTCTTTGTTTTCATTATTATTTTGGCTCAATTTAAAGTTCCATCGATCTACCACCAACGTGTATTGATGTTTGGTGTGATTCTGGCACTGGTCCTACGCGCAATATTCATTGCTGTTGGGGCAGCAGCACTGGCAGCATTTAGCTTTACATTTGTAATCTTTGGTGCAATCTTGATCTGGACCGGTGTGGGTCTATTTAAGCACTGGGATGAGGATCCAACTCCTGAGGACAACCCACTTGTAAAGTCAATTCGCAAACGTGTTGCAATGACCGATGAATATGATGGATCAAAGATTTTTACACGTCTAAATGGAAAGCGCATCGCAACACCAATGTTCTTGGTAATGATTGCAATCGCATCTACCGACCTGTTATTTGCACTTGATTCAATTCCCGCAACCTTTGGTGTAACGCAGGAGCCATTCCTTGTATTTGCAGCAAACGCCTTCGCATTACTTGGTTTGCGTGCCCTGTACTTCCTGCTCAAGGGCTTGTTAGACAAGCTGATTTATCTATCTCTAGGTCTATCTGTCATTCTGATGTTTATCGGCGTGAAGTTGATTCTGACCTATCTACACGAGGTTTGGTACGAGGTTCCAAAGATTCCTACGGTCGGCAGCTTGATGGTAATTGGATTGATTCTCGTGGTTTCAACAGTAGCAAGCCTTATTAAGTCCAAGAGTGATCCAACCGCGATTGCACACGCTGGGCGTATTACTGCTGCGCCAGAGGAAAAATAATTTCCCTCTCGTACTTATTAGCTCTATCCTTATAACTAGAAGAGTCGCCCGGATCACCGCGTTGTCGTAAGACGCCGAGGAAAGTCCGGACTTCACAGAGCAAGGCGGTGGGTAACTCCCACCCGGAGCAATCCGCGGGAACAGTGCAACAGAAAGTAAACCGCCAACGAAAGTTGGTAAGGGTGAAACGGTGGTGTAAGAGACCACCAGTAATTGCAGTAATGCAGTTAGCTATGTAAACCCCGCCTGAAGCAAGACCACGCAGTTGGCGTTTGAGAGCTGCTCGCTCGAGTCAACGGGTAGGTTGCTTGAATCTGTAAGCAATTACAGATCTAGATGGATGGTGATCCCTCGCAAGAGGACA
>LIAM01000090.1 GCA_001438925.1 Actinobacteria bacterium BACL15 MAG-120619-bin91
TGGTGCCCCCGGTCGGACTCGAACCGACACTGGAAGGATTTTAAGTCCTCTGTCTCTGCCATTGGACTACGGGGGCCACGAGCAAGTTCTGCGGAAGTTTACTTGATGAGGGGCTTTTGCAGAAACTGAGCCTAGCAAGGGCAATTGTGGTGGTTACGATGAAGCCATGGACCACAACCAATTACTTGAAAAGTATCACTCATCTGCGATCTCATTTGTAGAAGAGGGCAAAAAGATTTCAGCTGAAAAGCTCAATCTCTCAAAGGATGGGGAATGGTCGGCAGCATTTGTAATCCATCACATCGCAGATGCTGAAATTCAATTTGGCGTTAGGTATGCAAATGCATTGTGTGAAGATAATCCAACAATTGTTCCATTTGATGAGGAAAAGTTTCCAACTGGATTGCAGTACAACAAGCGCTCTGTGTCTGTCTCACTTGACTCATTAGCGGCAAGCCATGCGATGAATTATGAGATTTTGAAAAACGCATCTGATGCTGACTGGAGCCGTATCTCCACACATCCGCAGCGCGGCGCAGTGACGCTTTTGCAGTCAGTAACACTTTCGGCAAACCACATCGAAGGTCACATCGCTCAACTACAGAACGCCGCTATTTAAAACTCTTTGCCTTTTTAAAAATCGAGTTGAGCATTGGCTCGGTTAACTTTCCGGTGAAGGTGTTTTGCTGACTTGGGTGGTAACTTCCTAAGACCAAACGTTTAACTCCATCTGGACCTCCATAGGTAAAACTCTCGCCATGGCCAAACTTTGGTGTGGGAGAAGATATTTGGTGATCTAGGGTGCGCAGACTCTTAATGATCGCACTCCAGGCAAAACTTCCTAGCGCTACAAAGATTCGCGCAGTTGGCATCAGTAGTTCGAGCTCATTGATCAAATAATCAGAGCACTGAATCTTTTCCTCAGTAGAAGGCTTGTTATCTGGCGGAGCGCATCGAACCGCGCAGGTAATGCGGGTATCAATGAGTTTTTGGCCATCATCGGCAGCTGTACTTGTAGGGATAGTTGCAAGACCATTCTTGTGCAGCGCTTTATAGAGCCAATCCCCTGATGAATCCCCGGTAAAGATTCGACCTGTTCTGTTTGCACCATGAGCACCTGGTGCTAATCCAACGATCACGATTCGTGCATTCTCAGGGCCAAAGCCAGGAACTGGTTTGCCCCAGTACTTTTCATTCTCGTAAGCCTTACGTTTTACAACAGCGACCTCTTCACGCCATTGAACTAAGCGTGGGCACTTAGTACAGGCGACAATCTTTTGATCCAGAAGCTTTATAGATTTAATTGCGGGCAAGAGAAAATGCCATTCCATCCAAGATATCTGATTCAGAGGCTACAAACTCGGCAGCACCTGTTGCTTTCATGATCTCTGAGAGGACAAGAGAGCCCGCTGCAATTACATCAACACGGCCTGGGTGCATATATCCCAGTGATAAACGTTGTTCGCGGGTTTTAGTGGCAAACATGGTGGCAGCATCATGGGTTTGTTGTGCACTGATTCTAGAAAGGTGAATTGCGTAGCGATCGTATTCAGGAAGATTCAGCGCTGCAGCGGCAACTGTTGTCGCAGTGCCAGCAACCGCAACCAGAGTTTTGGCTTTAGTAATCGGAACAATTGCAGCGGCTTGTGCAATGGCTGCTTGAATATCTGTGCGGGCTAACTCAAGTTGTGCTGTCGTAACAGGATCTGAGGCAAAATGTCTTTCAGTCATGCGCACACAACCGATATTGACGCTACGAGCTGCTTCAACGGTAGATGTGCCAAAGACAAACTCAGTTGAGCCTCCCCCAATATCAACTACTAAAAAAGGACCGTTGCTTGGAGCTAAATCTTTGATCGCACCAGCAAAGGAAAGCGCTGCTTCTTCATCGCCAGAGATAACCTCTAGCTCAATTCCTAAACGCTGGCGAACCCCATCGACAAAGAGGTGACGGTTAGTCGCATCGCGTGTGGCGCTGGTTGCACAAAAGCGAATCTTTTCAACACCGCGCTTAGCAATCTCGGCTGCGAATTTATCAACGGCGGCAAGGGTCCTGGCGATCGCATCTGGGTGGAATTGACCGGTTTGATCAACGCCTTGTCCTAGGCGAACAATCTCCATATCGCGCACAACCTCACGAAAGTTGCTGCCATCAATATCTGCAATCAGTAAACGAATTGAGTTAGTTCCGCAATCAATCGCCGCTACTCGCATGGGTTGCTCTTCCACCAATCAGGAAGTTGTGCAAGGGCTTCATCACCCAAGGGATTAACGCCCGGACCTGCTGATAGCGAGTGTGCGACAAGTGAATGCAAACACTTCACACGTGTAGGCATTCCACCCGCTGAAACATTATCAACCTCAGGAACATCGACCCCTAAAGCAGAACGTGCTGCGATGTAATCATCATGTGCTGCGTGATAGGCACCGGCTAATTCAGCATCTGTCTCTAAGCGCTCATTCATCTGGCCCATTAATCCCGTTGTTTCAAGGGTTGAAATTACCGCGGTTAAGCGTGGGCAGGTTGCGTAGTAAAAGGTTGGAAATGGTGTGCCATCTTCTAGGCGAGGCGGGGTTTCAACTACCGCAGGTTTTCCACATGGGCAGCGATAGGCGATCGCATGAACATCGCGAGGTGTGCGACCTAGTTGCCTTTGAATGCAATCAAGGTCGGACTGTGTAACTTCGCGCATTAATTGCCGGTTTCGCTAATTGATGCAATCAGGCGTGCATACCAAGGTTGACCATCAGCTAGAGAGCTAGCAATCTTTGTTGTTCCCTCTTCTCCAGGAAGTGTCTCACCTTCAGTCACGATGTACTGACGCTCACCTGGCAAAACAAAGTGCAGACGTTCACGAGCTTGTGACTTTATGTACTCAGGATCTTGCCACAAGGTTAACTCTTGACGTGCCTTTTCTAGCGCTGAGTTATCAGCAGATAGCTGCGACTTAAGTGCGCTGATCTGTGCGCGCTGTGTGAAGTAATTCTTAACCGGTGGTGCAATTGTTAATGCAAGTACAAAGAAGATTGCTGACAAGGCCAAAACGCGATTAGAGGTACGGCGGCGACCAAAGCGAAGTTGTCGACGTGCCATAGCTAATTCTTACCCTTTGAAACGTGGGAAGGCTGCGCGACCGGCGTAGACCCCACCCTCTGCTAGCTCCTCTTCAATACGAAGAAGTTGGTTGTACTTTGCAACACGTTCTGAACGTGCAGGTGCACCTGTCTTGATCTGTCCGCAGTTCAGTGCAACCGCTAAATCAGCGATAGTTGTGTCCTCAGTTTCACCTGAACGGTGGCTCATCATGCTGCGGTAGTTAGCACGGTGTGCCATTTCCACTGCATCGATTGTCTCTGTCAGGGTTCCAATCTGATTTACCTTTACAAGAAGTGCGTTTGCTGTATCTCCTGCAATTCCCTTAGCTAAACGCTCAGGGTTAGTCACAAATAGATCATCTCCGACGATCTGAATCCGTGAACCCAGGACCTTAGTCATCTGTGTCCAGCCAGCCCAGTCCTCTTCATTGAGAGGATCTTCAATTGAAACAATTGGATAGGCATCTACCAAAGAGGTGTAATACGCGATCATTTCATCAGATGTTTTTAAAGCACCCTCAAATTTGTACTTACCATTCTCGTGGAACTCGGTAGCAGCAACATCCATGGCAAGTGCGATTTCACTACCCGGCTTGAATCCAGCGGCTGTAATAGCTTCGAGGATCAGATCTAGTGCTGCACGGTTGCTATCAAGATTGGGAGCAAAACCACCCTCATCTCCGACCGATGTTGCAAGTCCGCGCTTCTTCAAAACTGACTTGAGAGCGTGATAAATCTCGGCACCCCAGCGAATTGATTCACGGAATGTTGGTGCACCAATTGGCGCGATCATAAACTCTTGAATATCAACATTGGTATCGGCGTGTGCGCCACCATTGAGAATGTTCATCATTGGCACTGGAAG
>LIAM01000091.1 GCA_001438925.1 Actinobacteria bacterium BACL15 MAG-120619-bin91
CCTAATACTTGCACAGGGGATACAAGATTCCGCGCATGACATTGCTTGAAAACCAGTCGGCTGCCATCCCTGCGCCACGGGAAATCACTACAAAACCTCGACGTTCAGATCAGATTTTCCGTGCAGTAGTGACCTTGGGTGGCATGTCATCTCTGGTGATCCTTGGATTAATTGCACTTTTCTTATCTATTAAGGGCTTCAATGTTCTTCGCGTCGAACAGTTCTCCTTTATTACTGAATCAAAGTGGGAAGTCATAACTGATGCTGAAGGAAGGTTTTCCGAGAGCACCTTTGGATTAGCGGCGATGCTTGTTGGAACATTTCTTTCGGCGATTATCGCGGTGATCGTTGGTGTCCCAATTGCCGTGCTTAGCGCACTTTATCTAACCTTTTATGCAAAAGGTGCAGTAAAGAAATTACTGATTTCTCTGATCGATCTTTTAGCGGCATTTCCGTCCCTGCTCTTTGGTTTCTGGGGCTTCATAGTCTTGATGGACAGCGCTGAATACTGGGCAAAACTTCTTAATAAGTATTTAGGATTTATCCCAATCTTTGATGTACCTGCTCCTGTCTTTACTCGTTCTCCTTTCATTGCGGGAATGGTTCTTGCAATCATGATTATCCCAATCGTTACCGCTATTTCACGCGAGATCTTTGATCAAACTCCATTGGATCGAATTCAAGCTGCCTACGCACTAGGGGCATCTAAGCTGGCAATGATTCGTGCTGTTGTAATTCCTTATGGTCGCGGCGGCGTTGTTGGTGGCGCGATGTTGGGCCTTGGCCGCGCAATGGGTGAAACCGTTGCCGTGTACACAGTTCTTAATGTGGTGTACCAAATTAACTGGCAGGTCTTGTTTGGTGCAGGTGGAAATGTTGCATCATTGATTCTCCTGAAGTTTGGCGAAGCAGGACCAGAAGAGATTGATGCACTAATGGCTGCAGGCCTTGTTCTCTTCTTGTTAACACTGGTAGTCAATGCAATTTCCGATGTTTTGATCAACACATTTGGAAAAAAGGGACGATGATGCAATCTACTATTCCTACCCCACAGACCCCTTGGGCTACCTCAATCCAACAGCGGTTAAACACAGCTGGCTTGATCCTTCTAGGTGCTGTTCTTGCTGGTGTTGCAGTTAAAACCACAGGCCTTAGCGGAAAGTTAGGCTTTGCAGTTTCCTTTTTTGTTATCGCATCCTTGCTCATATTTATTCAACAACTTCGCTTGCGAGACTTGGCTGCGGCAAAGGATTCTTTGCTGAGTAGCTTTGCTTCCTTAGCGATTATCTTGACGCTCATCCCGATCATAAGCATTGTTGCAACAGTCGTTGTTAAGGGTTACAAAGGCATTCACTTTGGAATGTTCACTAACGATATGACTATGGCATCTGTTAACGACCCTGTTACTGCAGGTGGATTGCTACATGCCTTGGTGGGAACAATCATGATGGTTGGCGTTGCCCTATTGATCAGTTTTCCAATCGGTTTATTAACGGCGCTTTATCTAACTGAGATTCGTGGAAATTTGGCCCGCCCAATCAAGTTCCTTGTTCAGGCCATGAGCGGCGTGCCATCAATCGTTGCCGGACTTTTCATCCTTTCGATTTTGATTATTCCAGTAACCCAAGAGTTGACTGGCTTGATGGGTTCTTTAGCGCTAAGTATTTTGATGATTCCAACAATTGCTCGCACCGCTGAAGAGATGCTTAGACTTATCCCTAACGAACTTCGTGAAGCTGGCGTGGCATTGGGTGCAACTCAGTGGCGCACAGTTTCAGGTGTAGTCGTCCCTGCAGCAAGAAGTGGATTAGTAACTGCAGTAATTCTCGGAATCGCGCGCATCATTGGTGAGACCGCACCGCTGCTGCTTGTTTCAGGTGGCGCCGATGCCCTCAACTTCAACCCTGCCTCTGGCCCGATGGGATCACTGCCTTACTACATCTGGAAAGCTTTTTTAACAGGTGGAACAGAAGAGGCTTATTCACGAGCATGGGGCGGAATGTTAATCCTACTCATTTTTATCGTCCTTCTATTTAGTTTAGCCCGCTACCTCAGCGGAAGAAAGGTTGCCTAACATGACACCGACTGAGAGTTCATCAAACGAAAACAACATGGAGAAGAAAATGCAAGCAACAACACCATCATCTCTTGCCTCTGTTGCCAGCAACCGACAGCAGCGTGTACCTGGCACCAACTTATTAGGCACAGGACTTGAAACCCGTGGTGTGCATGCATGGTTTGGAAAGAAGCATGTTCTTTCCGATGTTTCACTTGATTTTGCTGCCGGTACCGTCACCGCGTTAATTGGTCCATCAGGCTGCGGAAAATCCACTTACTTGCGCACACTCAATCGCATGCACGAGTTTATTCCTACAGCTGCTTTGGCTGGCGAGGTTCTACTTGATGGGCAAGACATTTATGCCCCTGGTACAGATGTCACAAAGATTCGCCTAAAGGTCGGTATGGTTTTCCAGAAGCCGAACCCATTCCCATCAATGACTATCGGTGAAAATGTTTTGTCAGGCTTGAAGTTGGCTCAGCTAAAAAAGAGCAACACAGATGAGCTACTTGAATCATGTTTGGTACGTGCAGGTTTATGGAGCGAGGTGAAGGATCGCTTGGGCGAGCACGGAGGAGCACTCTCTGGTGGACAGCAGCAGCGTCTATGTATTGCGCGCTCACTTGCAGTTGAGCCTCAAGTGCTATTGATGGATGAGCCATGTTCAGCGCTAGATCCAGGTTCAACCTTCAGAATCGAAGAGACGATCTCAGAGCTTGCCAAGTCAATGACAATTGTGATCGTTACCCACAATATGCAGCAGGCAGCCCGTGTATCTGACTACACCGCCTTTTTCCTATCTGATGGTGGCCCTGGCGTAATGGTTGAGACAGCACCTACAAGCAAGATCTTCTCTTCACCAACAGACAAGCGCACAGAAGATTACGTAACAGGGCGTTTTGGCTAACACCAATTGTTCACCTAAGGCTGGGGCTTTGTTTACCTACCCCTTGCCTAGATGTAACCACTGCTAACTACTTTCGGGGATGTAAAGGTTTTACCCTCCTACGAAAGGTTGTTCATGAAGTTTTCAAATAAGGTCAAGGCTCTAGTCCTTGCCGCAGTAGTTGCAGTTTCTGGCGCAACGCCAGCTCACGCCGTTGATCTTGCTGGATCAGGCGCATCATTTGTTGTTCCTCTAGTAGAAGCTTGCAAGGCAGGCTTTGCTAAGAAGACTGGACACTCATTTGTTTACACATCAACGGGTTCAGGTACAGGTAAGAACAACTCAGACAACAAAATCGGAGATTTCTGGTTTTCAGATTCAGCACACACAGGTGCTAAGAAGCGTTCAACAATTTTCCATGCACCAATCGTTGCTGCACCAATCGCAGTACTGGTAAACCTTCCTGCAAGAAAAAACATCTACCTTTCAGGTACAACAGTCGCAAAGATTTTCGCTGGGGAAATCACAAAGTGGAACGATCCAGCAATCGTTGCAGATAACAACCGCACAGTTAAGTCAGTTATCTACCGCAAGGATGCAAACGGAAATGTCAAGAATGACAAGAATGGCAAGCCAATTGTTCTCCGCAATGCTTCAAAGAGAATCTATTACACGCTCCCAAACAAGCCAATTAAGGTTGTCTTCCGTTCAGATAAATCTGGAACAACGAATAACTTTGTTCGCTACTTAGGTGGAGTTGCACCTTCAGTTTGGACAAAGCCAGCAAACGATGCATTTACAACTTCTTTCCCTGGCAATATCAATGACACCGCAAATATTGGTCGCGTTGTTGGAGCAAGTGGTTCACAGGGTGTGGCAACACTGGCATCAAAGACTCCTTACTCAATT
>LIAM01000092.1 GCA_001438925.1 Actinobacteria bacterium BACL15 MAG-120619-bin91
CCTATGAAAGTACATGTTGCCAACCACCCTCTTATCAATCACAAATTGACGGTTTTGCGCGACGAACGAACCGATTCGCCAACCTTCCGCCGCCTTGTTGAAGAGCTGGTGACCCTTCTGGCGTATGAAGCCACCCGCGATGTTCGTACACATTCAGTAGAGATCACAACTCCTGTAACTAAAACCGTCGGCCAGAAAATGGCTGAACCGCGCCCAGTTGTTGTTCCAATCTTGCGTGCAGGTCTTGGAATGCTGGAGGGTATGAGCAAGTTGATCCCAACAGCTGAAGTTGGTTTTCTCGGAATGGTTCGAGATGAGAAGACTTTAGAGGCAAGCACATATGCAAACCGTCTTCCAGATGATCTTTCAGGTCGCCAAGTATTTGTGTTGGATCCAATGCTGGCAACTGGTGGAACCTTAATTATGGCTTTCCATTATTTGATTGATCTTGGAGCAACTGAAATTACAGCTATCTGCATCTTGTCTGCACCAGAAGGAATCGCTGCAGTTGAAAAAGAGTTTGCAGATAGCAAGGTCCCAATCACTATCGTTACTGGGGCGCTTGATGAAAAGTTAAATGAACATGGATACATCGTTCCAGGTCTGGGCGATGCTGGCGATCGCTTATACGGAGTTGTATAAATGGCATCAACCTCACCTGGATACGGAATCACAATCCGTGTCGAAGGTCCACCTAATTCACAACCTGTAGCACTTGCCACAACAATCATTGCCGGAGCTGGCGCAACTATTACCGCGCTAGATGTTGTTGAATCACTGTTAGAAAGAGTTGTCATAGATATTACCTGCGACACCATTGACTCAACCCATGCTGATGAAATTACAGCAGCAATATCTGCAAACCCTGAACTAACAGTTCGCAAAGTTAGTGATCGAACTTTTTTGCTTCACCTAGGTGGAAAAATTGAGATCGCATCCAAAGTTCCTTTAAAAACACGTGATGATTTATCCCGTGCATACACCCCTGGTGTTGCACGTATCTGTCAGGCGATCGCAGCTGATCCATCAGATGCTCGACGCTTAACAATTAAGCGTAATACTGTCGCTGTTGTGACCGATGGATCTGCGGTTTTGGGGTTGGGAAATATTGGACCAGCTGCCGCTCTTCCAGTAATGGAGGGAAAGGCTGCGCTATTTAAGCGCTTTGCAGATGTTGATGCCTGGCCCGTCTGTCTTGATACTCAAGATGTCGATGAAATTGTTAGAACGGTTCAGTTGATCGCGCCTGTCTATGGTGGAATCAACCTTGAAGATATCTCTGCGCCTCGCTGCTTCGAGGTAGAGCGTCGCCTACGAGAGCTATTAGACATTCCCGTTTTCCACGATGATCAACATGGAACAGCAATTGTTGTCTTGGCAGCGCTACGAAACGCTCTTCGCTTAGTAAAGAAGGATCTAAAAGATACAAAGATCGTTCTAAGTGGTGCGGGTGCAGCAGGTACAGCTATCGCACGATTATTGGTACAAAGCGGTGCTGTAAACATTATTGGCTTTGATAAGGGTGGGGTTATCTGCAAATCAACTTCGGATGATGGCGATGAGATGCGTACCTGGTTTATCAAAAACTGCAATCCTAGTGATTTTTGCGGAAACATCTCAGAGGCTATGAAGGATGCAGACATCTTTATTGGTGTTAGCGCTCCTAATGTTTTAACCGAAGCAGATGTTGCATCAATGGCTCCTAAATCAATTATCTTTGCTTTAGCTAATCCAGATCCCGAGATTGATCCAGCTATTTCTCGCAAGTATGCAGCTGTCGTTGCTACGGGTCGCAGCGATCAACCAAATCAAATTAACAATGTTTTAGCCTTTCCTGGGATCTTTCGTGGACTGCTTGATGCAAATGCACACAAGATTTCAGATGAGATGCTAGTTGCGGCTGCAAATGCGATCGCAGATTGTGTATCTCCAGAGCAGTTAAACGCATCCTTTATTGTTCCAAGCGTCTTTGATCCCAATGTTGTTAAATCAGTAGCAGCTGCGGTTAAGAAGTCTGTGTAGGTTTCTTTACCCGCAGGTGGCCAACGCCTCCTGCAACTACGCCTGCATAGGTCATCACGATTCCTGTTACAAGATAAGCACTGACACTTACTCCATCTGTAGGTGAAACTAGATCGATGATGAGCGATCCCACTAACTGGCCACCAACGCTAAATAAGGTAAATGTCAAAACTCCTAAGTGTTGAACGATCGTTGATGTAAATGCAATATAGATAACACCGATTACACCGCCGGTATAGATCCACCATGGTCCACTTGGTAATGGTGATAACTCATTTCTTCCAAGGATTAAACCCGCCACAATCAAAATAAGTAGGAAAGCGGTACCCGTCATAAAGTTGAGAAGAGATGTTGTAAAGCTTTGATGTGAGTGCTCATTAATCTGGCCATTTAACGCGCGTTGAACTCCAACCACCGCACCGGCAACTCCACCTGCAGTTACCGCAACCATTGAAAGGTTGTTGGCATCGATCCGATCCCACACTGAAACTAGAACGGCTAAGACAGTCAAAATCGCTGCCAAGACCCGTCGTGGAGAAACAAGTTTTTTGCCTCCGCCTGTTAATCCAATTCGATCAACAACCAATGACATCGCTGTTTGCCCAGCAATTGATGCGACAGAGTAAATTGCAACACCAATCAAAGGAACAATTTGAGTTTGAATCGCAACAAAGCTTCCACCTAAAGCACCAGCAAATAATTTCCAGCGCGCAATCTCCTTCTTTGCTACCGCCATCCGAAGGTTCTTGATTCCATCCTTGATCGGCCTATTAAAGAGTGTGATCACAAAGATTATGAGTAGCCCTGAACCAAAAGAAACTAATGCGGCCTGTAAGCCATTATCAAGACGATCGGATAGTTCGCCATTTGCTCTAGCTTGTAAAGCAATCATCGCCCCTGAGAGAGCTGCTAGTAAATCTAGACGCATTATTTGATTTTAACTTAAGCATCTAGAGAAAGGGTCAGTTGCAGCCATTCCTCTTCTAATTTCGTCTTCTCTGCCTGTAAATCAGCGAGCTCGCCTGAAATAGCGATTAGACGCTCTGCATCAAATGCAGAGTTATCTTGCTCCTTAAGCAGATCGGCGATCCTTGAGCCGTACTTTTCTATCTGACGCTCTACACGGGTTAAATCCTTTTTCAGCTGACGTTCCTCCGCTGCGCTAGATGATTTCTTCTCCTTAACTGGAGCCGATAATGCAGCGATAGATTCTGCGCGTTGCTCTAGATACTCATCGACACCACGTGGCAGATCACGCACCTTTTTATCACCGAGCAGTCCAACAAAGCGATCACATACACGCTCCAAGAAGTATCTATCGTGCGAGATAACAATTAACGTTCCACCGTAACTATCGAGCAGATCCTCTAGCTCAGTTAGAGTTTCAATATCAAAATCATTGGTTGGCTCATCAAGCAACAAAACATTGGGACTATCCATGAGCAACCGTGTTAACTGTAACCGGCGCTTTTCTCCACCTGATAAATCACCTACTGGGGTCCATTGTGATTCACGATCAAAGCCCAAACGTTCACAGAGTTGAGAGGCTGATAGTTCACGTCCGCCACCGATCTCAACTCTATTTGCAACCTTTTCTACCGCTTCAAGCACCCGCCAGGATGGATCTAGCTCATCAAGATGCTGTGTAAGAAAAGCCGCCTTTACAGTTACTCCGGTAACAAGCTTTCCTGCAGCTGGTGCAATCTCCCCCGTCAATGTTTTCATTAATGTTGTTTTGCCAGCACCATTGACGCCAACGATTCCGATGCGGTCGCCGGGGCCAACATTCCAGTACAGATCATCAATTAACTCTTTCTCACCAAGTTTT
>LIAM01000093.1 GCA_001438925.1 Actinobacteria bacterium BACL15 MAG-120619-bin91
CTTTCCACCGAGTGATTTTACGGCATTAGCAATATTGTCATGACGACTTTGAAACCCTTCTTGTAGAGCTCCAGCTAAACCTTGAGCAGTATATTTTCCAAGTACTAAATATCTGTGTGCCATGTCTTCCCCTTTTTCCTAAGTTTTTGTATCATCGCTTACTTGCCATATTGTGAACATCTTCTTCAGTTAAATCCATATTGTGATTTAACTTTGCATGTGACTGAACTACTTCAACAAGCGGAGCAAGCTCCTCATGAGTCATAACGGACCCGCAAGGGCATTCAACTGACAGAGATGATTCAGACATTTATTACTCCCTTCTTCCTGACGCAACCCTAACTCCCCCGCCTTGCGAGAACCTTGCAAGCACCTCTTGTCGCAAAGTTTTCGATTCAAGTTACTCTTGCCGTGTGACAACTCGAGTCAATCTAACAGGCACCATTTCTGTTTCCCATGCTGGAGATGAGATGCGGCCTGAAGATATGAGCGGTGTGATTGGGCGCATGATTTTGGTGCGACTCTCTAGATCGAATTATGCGATTTCAAGAACCGCTCTCGTTGATGATTTGTGGGAGGGATTAGAACCGCAATCAGTTGATTCTGTTTTAGACGCCACATGCAGCAGATTGCGTAAAGCTCTTACACATATTGGTTTGCCTGGAAAAGAGATTCTTATTTCAACCGGCGGACTAATGCAACTGCGTTGGCCTGTAGCAACTAAAATTGATTTCTCCGAAGCAACAAGATTTATAGATAATGCCGAGGGCACATATAAAAGAGGTGATTACGCAGTTGCAACCAAGGAAGCGACCATTGCGTATTCAATCGCACAAAGACCCCTTTTACCTGGAATCAATCGTGAATGGCTTATAAGAGACCGTTCACATCTTCGCTCTATAAGCGAACGTTCAGTTCAACTTTTATGTGACTCATGGCGAGAGCAGGGTGACTTACAATCCAGTCTATTAATGGCCAATAAGCTGATGGAACTTACGCCTTATTCAGAAGTTGCTATCAGGAAATTGATTTGCTCTTATGTTTCTTTAGGTGATAAAGCTGCCGCAACAAAAGTTCTCAACGACTGGAAAACGGTATTGGCAAAGGAACTTCAAATCATTGAAACTCGCGAGATTGAAGACTTCTAACTTCACCAAAATGGAGATGGTGTGCCTTTTATGATCCGATTACCAGAAAATCGGGGAATTACCCGGACTGCAGGGGTCAAGTCCCTCACCACCCACTTACAAGCGTGAGTGTGCCTGAGAAGAAGTTCATTTCTACGAGATGACTTGGTAAGTATGCGCCAAGCTCACTACCGGTTGAAATGTTTGTATGCGGATTTCTTTAACACATTTGATTCGGCAGCTCTGAAGGTTAGGAGTTCGAATCCCCGCCCACACAAAAGGATGTCTACTGATTAGTTTAGCAATTTCCTCACAAGTTCAATCTCAATCACTGGTGAATTGAGGGTCCATTACTGCCAGATTTTTACCTGTGGGAATGGGATTTCAATATTTGATGCATCGAATTTTTCTTTAATGGCCGCTCTAAGGATTCTTGCTATCTGCCAATGTTCACCAGGTAGGACCTTTATGGCGATACGTATCACTACCGAGTTCTCCCCAAGATCTTGAACGCCCCAAATTTCTGGTGCTTCTAAGAACTTTGAACCGACTCCATCCGTGACGGCTAAAGAATCAAGAACTTCTTGGATTCTCGCTTGTACAAAGGTTATTTCGCTTGCGTACGCCACACCAATATCAAGAATTACTCGCGACCAACCTTGAGTCTTATTTGCAATTCTTGCGATCTCCCCGTTGGGAAGGTGCCACAATGTCCCATCCAATGAGCGAACACGTGTGCTCTTGAGGGTCATTGACTCGACAGTCCCACTACCTTCACCAAAATCGATTACATCTCCTACGCTGTATTGATCCTCTGCCAACACTGAGATGCCAACCAAGAGGTCTTTGACAAAAGCTTGGGCACCAAAACCAACTGCAATGCCTGCAACTCCCGCACCTGCCAACAATGGAGCTAGGTTGATACCAAGTCGATCAAGAGTCAAGAGCAATACGATTCCCAGGACAACAACGCTCGTGATTGAATGAGCAAGTTGAATCAGAGTATCCGCTCTCAACGAACGGCGCGGTGATTCCTCAACCCCATTTCCATCCGTGCGGAGAGCAACAACTCGTTTGATGAATAATCGCAGTGATCGATTAATCGCAAATCTGATCATTAATCCGAGGACCAATATCAGTAAAATCTGAAGTCCAATTAGAGCAGGCGCTGGAATGTTGATTCCCATATTTACCTCCATAGAAATAAGTACAACCTTACAGGCCATAGAACGAGACAAAACACGGATCAGAAGATTATGGGTTCGAGTCCCTCACCATCCACACTAAAAATGCTGGCCCGAGAGTGGTGAGGAACTACTTAGCGCTGCCCTAACTGCAAGGCAATCGCCTTCGACATAATTGGAAGCGCCTTGGCGTAGGGGATTCTGTAGACACGCTCAAAGGCAATATCGAAGTTCACACCGGTGCTGGCAATTTTCCACATCTCCATTGTTGCATCTGGTCCCTTGAGTGCAACTAGAACTTCAACAAACATTGCGCCGAGATCATATTGGCGCCATCTTTCGTAGTTCTTTTGCCAATCGGCTGGTGCATTAAAGACAAAGTAGTTTTGGATATGGTTTGAAGTAAAAACTGGCCTATTGAAGATTCCACCAGATACAGCGCGCCGTTCACGCATGTAAGTGTCGAAAGATTCTGAGTAAATAGTTGCATGCTGTGAGAAGTTAGCCTGCCCCTCCCAGAACCACACAGGGGGCCATGGGTCGTAGATGAATTCTGTAGCTGGGCGGGCTTTCTTTATGTTCATCTGCTGCACAACGTGCGTAAATTCGTGCGCCTCAAGAGATCCACTTGTCGTGTGGATGTTGGCAATTTCCATAGTTTCAACTATGAGGAATCTATTAACTCCGTTGTAAAAAGCGCCACCACCCAGACAGGTTTCCTTGGTCCGACATGCAAAATCTTTAATCCACCCACTACCCGCATTTGGAATCAGGCTCTCCATCTGACCTTCAGCCCAGTCGCGGTCTTCAAAACCAAAAGCAAGGAAATAAACTTCCGCACTTTCAATATAACCCGAATACAGGCGCGTTACTAAGTCGATCGCCAGTATCGGTTCTTTATTTGTAAGTGTTGTCGATGGACCGATCACCATTTTTAAGGATATATCCGCCTTAACTGAGTATCTGATTTTCTCCCGACTTTTACTCCATGCGGCGTAAGCAATACCTTCGTAGTTTTCGATGAGATCATCAAATGATGTAGGAGCTTTTGGAGTTGGTGTAGGAGTTGGTGTAGGTGCGGCAGTTGGTGTAGGTGCGGCAGTTGGTGTAGGTGCGGCAGTTGGTGTAGGTGCGGCAGTTGGTGTAGGTGCGGCAGTTGGTGTAGGTGCGGCAGTTGGTGTAGGTGCGGCAGTTGGTGTAGGTGCGGCAGTTGGTGTAGGTGCGGCAGTTGGTGTAGGTGCGGCAGTTGGTGTAGGTGCGGCAGTTGGTGTAGGTGCGGCAGTTGGTGTAGGTGCGGCAGTTGGTGTAGGTGCGGCAGTTGGTGTAGGTGCGGCAGTTGGTGTAGGTGCGGCAGTTGGTGTAGGTGCGGCAGTTGGTGTAGGTGCGGCAGTTGGTGTAGGTGCGGCAGTTGGTGTAGGTGCGGCAGTTGGTGTAGGTGCGGCAGTTGGTGTAGGTGCGGCAGTTGGTGTT
>LIAM01000094.1 GCA_001438925.1 Actinobacteria bacterium BACL15 MAG-120619-bin91
TGATGTTGATCAACCAAGAAATTTGGCAAAATCTGTAACGGTTGAATGATGCAGAAACTAGAACAAAACCGTCGACGCCAGATGGACAGAGCGCTGCGCTGGTCGCTCCTTCTCTTTTTTGGATTCTTAGCGGTCACCCAACAGGTTTTAACAAACGGTCCACTAGTTTCATATGACAAAGAGATTAATAGTCAATCAAAACCTCAGTTTGAGGGATTAGCGGGGTTTATTCTCAGGCGTTTAGATGATCTAGGGCTTCGAGGTGTCACGGCAACGGTTCTCCTGCTTGCTGCTGGATTTATTGCCTATAAGTTTAAAACTTGGCGCCCACTTAATTTAGCGGTTCTTTCACTACTGCTTTTGAACTTAACGGTCGGTACATCTAAATTATTACTAGGTCGCACAAAGCCGCGGGATGGTTTTGATCTCTTACATGCTGGAGGAATGTCATACCCAAGTGGGCACGCATCTAACGCCGTCTTGTCGTGGGGAATCTTGGCTTATTTGATTTATCGGTATGCAAAGGTAGATCGCTACCAAGGACGAGTAGCTAGCGCTGGAGTTGTACTGATTAGTCTGACCGTTTGTACCGTTTCGCTGATCCGTCACACCCATTGGTTTAGTGATCTTCTGGGTGGCTTGTTTATTGGAAGCGCATTACTGGTAGCGGTAATTGCCGTCGATCGGTACGTTCCTTCAAAAAGCCAGTTGCACTAGACTTTCACAATGATCGATGGAATCGGAATTGATGTTGTAGACATCGATCGTTTTAAGGCTTCCCTCGAGAGAACTCCGGGTTTGAGCCAAAAACTCTTTACAGAGGCGGAGCGAGGTAAGCCAATCCCATCTTTAGCGGCACGGTTTGCAGCAAAGGAGGCGCTAGCCAAAGCGCTTAACGCCGGCAAGGGGTTGTCATGGCATGAGGCTGAGGTATTAAACCTTGAAAGTGGAAAGCCGGCCTTTTTGTTTCGTGGTGAAATTGCCGATTTGATTGATGGCGCAGATGTTCATCTCTCTCTTTCACATGATGCTGGGATTGCATCTGCAATGGTGATTGTTGAGCGCAACTAATGAGAGCTCAAGCACGCATCGATTTACAGCACATCGCATCAAATATTCAGCATCTAAAAAGCATGTCTGGAACCCCTGTGATGGCTGTCGTAAAGGCAGATGCCTATGGTCATGGATTAGTTCCTGTCGCTCAGGCAGCGCTAGATGCCGGTGCCTCCTCATTGGGAGTTGCACTTCTTGAGGAAGCAATCACTTTGCGTGAAGCAGGAATTTCGGCACCGATTCTTGCCTGGTTAGTTCCACCAGGATCTGATTTTAAGGTAGCTGTCGACAATCAAATTGAATTGGCGGCCTCTTCAATTATTGCACTAGAAGAAATAGGAGCGGTGAAATCTGAACTACGTCCAAGAGTGCATTTAGAGGTAGATACCGGAATGACTCGCGGGGGATTCTTAGATGAGTGGGGAAGGATCGATACCCACCATATTTCTAACCTTGATGTCGTGGGAATCTTCTCTCATTTTGCACGAGCAGATGAGCCGAGTGAAAAACAAAATGAGTTACAACGAAATCGCTTTAAGGAAATGATTGCAACCCTTGAATCATTTGGCTACACAAAGATTGTTCGACATATATCCAACTCTGCTGCCACTCTAAAGGATCAAGATTCACGGTTTGACATGGTCAGAGTTGGAATTTCTATGTATGGATTATCTCCAGATGTGAAAACTCTTGGAGACAGCGCAGCGCTAGGTTTAAAGCCAGTGATGCAGCTTCGGGCAAAACTTCATCTGGTTAAAACTGTGCCAGCAAATTTACCCGTTGGCTACGGAGCAATGGCTCACACAAGTAAAGAGACAAAGCTGGGAGTTGTTGCGATGGGGTATGCAGATGGAATACCTCGTGTTGCACAAGGTGCTGGCGTATTTGTAGCTGGCCGTCGAGCACCAATTATTGGAAGAGTTTCAATGGATCAATTTGTTGTTGATTTAGGTATCGATTCTCAGGCTAATTCTGGGGATTGGGTGATTGTTTTCGGAGATGGAGCTAAGGGTGAGTACACCGCCGATGACTGGGGAAGGGCTAGTGGGAGCATAAATTATGAAATAGTTACACGAATCGGCCCTCGTGTGCCTAGAATCTACGCACCTCATGAATAAGAAAACTGCAGCGCTGCAAGTCGAAAGAGTTAATGTCTCTTTCGGCGGACTCCGTGCACTTCAAGATGTGTATTTAGAGGTTGGAAAGAATGAGGTTGTCGGTTTAATCGGCCCCAATGGTGCAGGCAAGACAACTCTGTTTAATGCATTGTGTGGCTTGGTCACACCTGATTCTGGCGAGCTCCATCTCAATGGCAAGAAGAGCGATTTTCCAAAACCACATGAATTAGTTGATTTAGGAATCGCACGAACACTTCAGGGCGTTGGACTTTTTGGTGATTTAACCGTTCTAGAAAATGTCATGATCGGTGCACAACATCTTGCAACAACTGGTTTGATATCGGCAGCTTTTGGTCGTAATAGAAGGGATGAGGCCAGAATTCGTGACAAGGCACGTGTTGCACTTGAGCGTGTTTACGCCGGAGGAATAGCCCACCGTCGAGCAGACACCTTGGCATACCCAGATACAAAGCGAGTCTCTATCGCACGAGCATTGGTGAGTGAACCAAGTATTTTGATGCTCGATGAACCTGCAGGTGGATTAGGTACTCAAGATATTGAGTGGATGAATCAACTCATTAAGAATTTAAGTGCAGATATGTCGGTACTGCTCGTTGAACACCATATGGATGTTGTTATGTCGGTGTGCAGCAAGTTATATGTTCTGAACTTTGGCGAGGTAATTGCAAGTGGAGATGCTGAGACAGTGCGTCGAGATCCTGCTGTTATGGCGGCTTATCTTGGAACAGGAAGCAATCATGTCGCTTAATGTCTCCAATTTAACGGTTCATCACGGTGCAATCTGTGCAGTTAACCAAGTTTCACTCGCTGTTCCTACTGGAAAACTTGCAGCAATTATCGGCTCTAATGGTGCGGGCAAAACCACACTCCTGCGCGCGCTATCTGGTCTAAACAAGCCAACACATGGAGTTGTTAACTGGATGGGCGAAACCATTACCGGCACAAAGCCTGAAAAATTGGTTCGTTTAGGAATCTCTCATGTGTCAGAAGGTAAGTCAGTAATTCCTGAGTTAACTGTCAAAGAAAATCTTGAGCTGGGTGCTATCTGGCGAAAAAATGCCAAGGAGATGAAGGAGTCAGTTGATCAAGTTGTTAGTATCTTTCCGCGCTTAGGTGAGCGCATCTCGCAAAGATCTGACACCTTGTCGGGTGGAGAACGTCAGATGTTGGCCATTGGGCGAGCAATCATGTCAAAGCCAAAACTTCTTCTCCTTGATGAACCATCTTTAGGTTTAGCACCTCTAGTTGTAGAGCAGATCTTTCAAACAATCAGAGATTTAACAACGCAGATGAGATTAACCGTCTTGCTTGTTGAGCAAAATGCGATGGGTGCTTTAAAGATCGCAGATCTTGGCATTGTGTTAAACCTTGGAAAAGTTGTTGCCGTCAATCATGCACAAGCGTTGATTGAAGACCCTGCAGTCCGCGCTGCATATTTGGGGTACTAATCATGCAACTACTCAATACTCTATTGATTGGTATTACAGCCGGATCTATCTATGCGCT
>LIAM01000095.1 GCA_001438925.1 Actinobacteria bacterium BACL15 MAG-120619-bin91
GTAAAATGAAAAGAGTAAAGCAGTTCCCCTGTCAGCTTCAAAACTTCTATCTAATCTTCCACGCCCTGCGGTTTGGTACTCGGCAACAATAACCTCGCCAACCTTTGCTTTTCCATCACGAACTAACTGCACAAGATCTCCTTGTGTTGTACGCGTGAGTTCAACCACCATTACTCGCCAGTACGGGGGAATTATTCTGTTGATCTCCGCCTGATCAAGGGGTGCTCTTAACAATTCTTTGCTCACGACTAGTACCGTACGCCTATGAGTCGTGATCTGCATACAACCGCTGGAAAAATAGAGGACCTTCGCGATCGTGTTGAGGAGGCTATTCACGCTGGATCTGAGCGAGCGGTACAAAAGCAACATGCAAAGGGTAAGAAGACGGCACGCGAGCGTATTGAAATGTTGGTCGATGCCGATTCATTTACTGAAATTGATGAGTTCGCCCGCCACCGCTCAACCCAGTTTGGAATGCAAAAGAGCCGTCCTTATGGCGATGGTGTCGTTATCGGAACTGCAACAGTTGATGGTCGTCCGATTGCTTTGTATTCGCAGGATTTCACCGTCATGGGTGGATCTTTAGGAAAAGTTCACGCCGATAAGATCGTGAAAATTGCAGAGTTTGCCTTGAAATCCGGAATCCCTTTGATTGGAATCAATGATTCAGGTGGAGCGCGTATTCAAGAGGGTGTTGCATCTCTTAATGGATATGGAAAGATTTTCCGACTTAACACCCGCTCATCTGGCGTGATCCCCCAAATCTCATTGATTCTTGGTCCCTGTGCTGGTGGCTCGGCATACTCTCCAGCACTTACCGATTTCACAGTTATGGTTAATGAGACCTCTCACATGTTTATTACTGGTCCCGATGTGATTAAAACCGTTACGGGTGAAGAGGTCGGGATGGAAGAGTTGGGTGGTGCTCGCACACACAATACTCGGACAGGAAACTCCCATTACTTAGCTGAAGATGAGGAGGATGCTATTGATTATGTTAAAGCGCTACTTTCATATCTGCCTTCAAACAATATGGATGCAACACCACATCTTCCACCAACAGAAACTCTCGAAAAGAAAGCATCCGATATCGCTTTGGATACCCTGATTCCAGATAGTCCAAATCAACCGTATGACATGAAGGTGTTAATCCACGCGCTAGTGGATGAGGCTGAGTTTCTCGAGGTTCATGCTTTATACGCACCAAACATAATTGTTGGTTTTGCACGTATTGAAGGAGAATCAATTGGAATCATTGCTAACCAACCAAATCAATTGGCTGGAACCTTAGATATTAATTCAAGTGAAAAAGCAGCGCGTTTCTTGCGTTTCTGTGATGCCTTCAATATTCCAATCTTGACCTTGGTCGATGTTCCAGGGTTCTTGCCTGGCACTGAACAAGAGTGGGATGGAATTATCCGACGTGGAGCAAAGTTGTTGTATGCATATGCCGAGGCTTCAGTTCCATTGGTTACTCTCATTACCCGCAAGGCTTACGGTGGTGCATTCATTGTTATGGGTTCAAAGTATTTGGGTAGCGATATTAACTTTGCCTGGCCTACCGCTGAGATCGCAGTAATGGGTGCGCAAGGTGCGGTAAATATTCTGTACCGCAATGAGTTAGCTGAGGCCGCAGATCCTGTAGCTAAGCGTGCCGAGTTAGCAAATGAATACAATGAATCACTTGCAAATCCTTACCTTGCCGCCGAACGCGGAACTATCGATACCGTTATTGAGCCAAGCCAATCCCGTGCTTACATAACAAAAGCATTTAGAACCCTAAAAACTAAGCGAGATGTTCTACCTGCACGCAAGCATGGAAATATGCCGCTGTAATGAGATTTGAGATAACAAATGGGGTTCCAACTCCAGATGAATTTGCAGCTCTCGAGGCGGCTATGGCTGCTCATAAGCGGGAAGAGTTAAGGCCGGTAATTCGTAGAAGTGTCTACGGTTTGCCACAGTTGCGCCAACCACTTCCACAGCAGATTACCTTTGGTGCCAGAAGGTTTGATTCATAATGCCAACTATCGTTCTTGCATCGCAATCAGCCAGCCGCAGAAGGTTATTAGAGTCTGCTGGGCTATCACCCAAGATTTTTGTTAGCCATGTAGATGAAGAGACTGAATTTTTCAACTCCTTACCCCCAGCAGACATGGTTATCGCTCTAGCCATAACTAAAGCTCACACTGTTCGTGAGCAGATTGACTTTCCTGCCATCATCATTGGGTGCGATTCAACATTTGAGTTTGATGGAGCGTCCTTTGGAAAACCAGGAACTCCTAATGTGGCAACGGAACGTGCCAAAAGAGTTCAGGGAAATTCTGGATTACTGCATACCGGTCATTGCATCATAGATACCGTTAAGGACATTGAGATCTCGGATCGAGTCACAACTAAGGTGAGCTTTGATCGCATGAGTGATGATGAGATTGCAGATTACGTTGCATCGGAAGAGCCATTGCATGTAGCAGGTGGATTTACTCTAGATGGATTTAGCTCCCCATTTATTCCTTCCATTGAAGGTGATTACACAAATGTCGTTGGTATTTCCATGCCATTTATTCGTAAAGCCTTTGCTCAACTTGGTTACACATGGCCACAGGTAAAGGTTATGAAATGAAGCGCGTCTTAGTTGCTAACCGTGGAGAAATTGCGGTACGTGTTATCCGAGCCTGCAAAGATCATGGAATTGAAAGTGTTGCTGTGTACTCGGATGAAGATCGCACATCTCTTCACGCCCAAATGGCCGATGCCGCCTATTCACTTCATGGAATCACCGCGACACAAACTTACTTAAATATTGAAAAGTTGATTGCTGTTGCTCGCGAATCTGGAGCAGATGCGGTTCATCCTGGATATGGCTTTCTCTCTGAAAATGCCAACTTTGCACAAGCTGTGATTGATGCGGGTTTAACCTGGATTGGGCCACCACCAGAGGCGATTCGAGCTTTAGGTGACAAGGTTTCTGCACGCAAGATCGCAGCTAAAGCTGGTGCTCCCTTGGTAGCGGGAACAAAGGATCCAGTTGCAGGACATGAGGAGGTAACCGCCTTTGCTAAGGAGCATGGATTGCCCGTTGCGATCAAGGCGGCACATGGTGGCGGCGGACGTGGACTTAAAGTCGCACATACAATGGAGGAGATTCCAGAGTTATTTGCATCTGCGGTACGTGAAGCTATTTCAGGTTTTGGCCGTGGCGAATGTTTTGTCGAGCGTTACTTGGATAAGCCGCGACATGTTGAAACACAAGTATTAGTCGACAAGCACGGCCATGCAGTAGTTGTCAGCACGCGCGATTGCTCCTTGCAGCGTCGTCACCAAAAATTGGTAGAAGAAGCACCCGCTCCATTTTTAACCGCTGCACAAAATGAGGAGCTGTACCGTTCAAGCAAGGCCATCATGAAAGAGGCGGGATACATCGGTGCAGGTACTTGTGAATTCTTAATTGGCGCAGATGGCACTATCTCATTTCTGGAGGTAAATACACGTCTACAAGTCGAGCACCCAGTAAGTGAAGAGGTAACTGGACTTGATTTGGTTCGTGAGCAATTTAGAATCGCTGATGGTGAAGCGTTAGGTTTTGAGGATCCCGAAATTCGGGGCCATTCAATTGAATTTAGAGTTAATGGAGAAGATCCCGGCCGCTCCTTCCTTCCTGCTCCAGGGCGAATTACTGA
>LIAM01000096.1 GCA_001438925.1 Actinobacteria bacterium BACL15 MAG-120619-bin91
CCAGCAGATGTTGCAGATCAGGTTGCAGATGTTCTTTTGAAGCTTTGGGATGTTTTCCAGGGTGAGGATGCAACCCTTGTTGAAGTTAACCCATTGGTTAAGACGAAGGATGGCAAGGTCATCGCACTTGATGGCAAGGTAACCCTTGATGACAACGCAGATTTCCGTCAACCAGATCATGAAGCGCTAGTTGATCAAGCCGCTGAAAATCCTCTAGAAGCTGCGGCCAAGGAAAAGGGTCTTAACTACGTAAAGCTTGAAGGTGAAGTAGGAATTATTGGAAATGGTGCAGGACTTGTTATGAGCACCCTCGATGTTGTTGCTTACGCTGGAGAAAAGCATGGTGGGGTTCGCCCAGCAAACTTCCTTGATATTGGTGGAGGAGCATCTGCGCAAATCATGGCCGATGGCCTTTCAATTATTCTTGGTGACAAGGATGTGAAGAGCGTATTTGTAAATGTCTTTGGTGGAATCACAGCATGTGATGCCGTTGCAAATGGAATTGTTCAGGCCCTTGAGTTACTTGGGCCAAAGGCTACAAAGCCAATCGTGGTGCGCTTAGATGGCAACAATGTTGTTGAAGGACGGGCTATTTTGGCTAACGCTGCTCACCCATTGGTTGAACAGGCGGACACGATGGATGGAGCAGCAAATCGCGCTGCAGAATTGGCGGCGAAGTAATGTCTATCTTTATTAATGATGCAAGCAAGGTAATTGTTCAGGGAATGACAGGTTCTGAAGGAACCAAGCACACCCGTCGTATGTTGGCTTCAGGCACAAAGGTTGTTGGCGGAGTAACACCAGGTAAGGGTGGACAGGTTGTTGATATCGATGGCCACCAACTTCCAGTGTTCAACACGGTGGCTGAGGCGATGTCTGCAACTGGGGCAAATGTTTCTGTCGTTTTCGTTCCACCTAAGTTTGCAAAGGCTGCGGTTATCGATGCAATTGATGCAACGATGCCCTTAGTCGTTGTTATTACCGAAGGTATCCCAGTTCATGACTCTGCAAGTTTCTATACATATGCGCAGAGCAAGGGAACAACACAGATCATCGGGCCAAACTGCCCAGGTTTGATCAGCCCCGGAAAATCAAATGTGGGAATTATTCCTGCAGATATCACAGGTGCTGGTCCTATTGGATTGGTGTCAAAATCTGGAACCCTTACATATCAAATGATGTATGAGCTTCGTGATATCGGTTTTAGTACAGCGGTCGGTATCGGTGGAGATCCAGTAATCGGAACAACACATATTGATTGTCTTCGCGCATTTCAAGATGATCCTGAAACAACTGCGATCGTAATGATCGGTGAAATTGGTGGAGATGCTGAAGAACGTGCAGCAGCATTTATCTCTGAGTATGTAACCAAGCCGGTGGTTGGTTATGTCGCAGGCTTTACAGCACCCGAAGGAAAGACCATGGGTCACGCAGGTGCGATTGTCTCTGGTTCATCTGGAACGGCTCAGGGAAAGAAAGATGCATTGGAAGCAGCTGGCGTAAAGGTTGGTCAAACACCTAGCGAAACAGCGCGTTTGTTACGCGCAATAATGGGCCGATAACAATGATTGCGCGGGTACTTGGAGCTGCATTGCCCCAAGTCTTGCGCAGCGTTGCTTGGCTTTTGCTTCCGACCTCCTTTATTGCCCTACTGGCATGGGCTACCGCAGGAAGTGCGACTGGTAATACAGGTGATCCGTTACGAGCAGCGTTGTGGATCTGGATCGGTGCTCACTCAATTCCATTTGATCTATCACTACCGCCTTCGGGATTGGCGGGATATCTCTCTTACTTACCGTTAGGTGCACTGGTCTTTCCGGTTCTTGCCATACGCAATGGGGTAGCTCGCACTATCGAGCGCTTAGATAATGATTCTTCACTAGTTGGACCAGCTCGCGCAGTGTTTGCACTGGGGTACACAGCCTTTGCTGTAGCAGCCTCATTCTTTTCAAAAACTGAATCAATTCGACCTGTTTGGTACTTCGCACTAATTTACGTGCTTCCATTTACATTATTTTGTGCAGCAACTGTCGGAAGACGCGTTGCACTGGGTCAAGGATTTCTTTATGGCTCACGCATAATCGCATTGTTACTGGGTGCATCATCCATACTCTTTGGCATTGCGCTTCTAATGAACATTTCTATGGTGAAGAATCTAACAACTGTATTACAGCCCGGTATTTTTGGTGGATTCCTTTTACTTCTTCTTAATATTTTATATATTCCAAACGCCATCGTTTCTACACTTGCCTACTTTTCAGGGGTTGGCTTTGCTGTTGGATCTGGAACCTTGGTTTCACCTAGCTCATTTAGATTAGATAAAATCCCGGCAATGCCGTTGCTTGGCGCTTTGCCTGAAGATAAATCTATGATTTCATTAATTGGAATACTCTTTGTTGTTGCAGCTGGTGCCTTGCTTGTTAGCTGGACCATTTCACTTAATCAACAGGTCTTGTATCAGAGCTTAATTGTTGCAACTCTTCTTGCGGCATTTGTAGGTTACTCAGGTAGCGGTGCCCTCATTACCGATGCAATGTCTGCCGTTGGCGTTTCTCCTTGGAAGTTCACCCTTGCTATTGGCGTTGAGTTAGGGATCGGTGCACTGTTGGCGATCTACCTTCCGAGAGTTCGCAATCGCAGATGAGAAAGCGAATAGTCATTCTGGCCTCAGGGCAGGGCTCATTGGCACAGGCGATATTCGATGCAGCAGAGCTGGAGATTCAAGTAGTTGGCGTTGTCTCCGATCGTGCAGATGCCCAAGTTTTAGATCGCGCAAAGAAGGCATCGATTAATACGGCGGTTGTTGAGTTAACTGGCGACCGACAGTTATGGAATAAGCAGTTATTTGATCAGGTCGATCTATACAAACCAGACCTAGTTGTGAGCGCCGGCTTTATGCGAATTTTATCTCCAGAGTTTGTTAATCACTTTCCAACAATTAATAGCCATCCAGCCTTGCTTCCAGATTTTCCAGGGGCTCATGCGGTTCGTGATGCGTTAGATGCAGGTGTTTCGGTGACAGGAACAACGATCCATTGGGTTGATGATGGGGTTGATACGGGGCCGATAATTACTCAAATGGAGGTTCCGGTGTTGCCGGAGGATACTGAGGCTACTCTTCATGAGAGAATAAAGAAGGTAGAACGCGGTCTCATAGTTGCGACCATCGCTTTGATCATTCCAACGCTGGAGACCAATACACGATGAGAAAACCAATTCGTCGAGCACTTGTAAGTGTCTACGATAAAAACCGTTTAATTGAGGTTGGGACAACTCTTCGTCTAGCTGGAGTTGAAATTCTGTCAACTGGATCTACCGCCAAGAATTTAGCAGATGCTGGCATACCAGTAGTTGAAGTCAGTCAGTACACAGAGTTTCCTGAAATAATGGGGGGACGAGTTAAGACACTTCATCCACGTATTCATGGTGGAATATTGGCTGATCAAAACAACCCAGAACATTTAGCAGCCATTGCCGATCTTGGTATTGCACCATTTGATTTAGTAATAATCAATCTTTATCCATTTGCCGAAACAATTGCATCAGGTGCACCCTTTGAAGAGTGCATCGAGCAGATTGATATTGGTGGCCCTTCAATGCTGCGTGGAGCCGCTAAGAATCATGGCTCTGTGGCGGTTATTTCTCATACAGATCAGTACGACCAG
>LIAM01000097.1 GCA_001438925.1 Actinobacteria bacterium BACL15 MAG-120619-bin91
ATTGCATTTCTCCTCAAATATATTAAAGGTCTGGGTTTCTAAACTGTTGCCGACCTCAACGCTGAAATGGCATGTACCTTAATAATCAAAGTCTACCGCGAACCTACGGTGGACTATGCGGGCCCGATCTCTCCGCTAATCCGCATGGCCTCCTTGCGAAGAGCTGCTTCTGCATCGATTCCATTGGCATGGGCCCATGCGATGACCGCCACAAGGGCTTGCCCCACAGCATTTTCATCAGCTGGTCCACCGATCGAGACGGTATCGGGAGTTGTAACTTCAACATTGTATTTTTCAGCTCGATATAACAGCTTTTCAATTAATGGAAGCGCAGGTTGGGACATCGCAACACCATCTAATGCAGAGGTGCGTCCCTTTTCCCTCTTTTTGATCTCCTCCCAATTGTCAACAACCTCCTGCGTATCTCGTACTTCAACACCATCAAAGACATGTGGGTGCCTACGAATCAACTTTTCAGCGATTCCTCGTGCAACATCCTCAATTGAAAATGGATCGGTTGGATGCTCCTGAGCCATACGTGCATGGAAGTAAACTTGTAAAAGAACATCACCTAGCTCTTCCCGCATATCAATTCGATTTTCGGATTGAACAGCATCAACAAACTCGTATGACTCTTCCAGTAAGTACTTAAGGAGTGATTCATGGGTTTGCTCTGCATCCCAAGGGCAGCCACCAGGAGATCGCAAGGTGTTCATGACCTCAACAAGTCGTTGAAGTTGTGAGCCTTGCATAGAAGTAACTGTTACTTATCTGATGGAGTAACAGCAGACTCAGCAGAGTCTGCAGGAATTACATCAGCGTTTGTTGCATCCCACGTACCGTAGCGAGGGTTGACGGTTACGCCCATCTCCTTTGCCTTTGCAACGATGAGCTTTTGAATCTCTGCGCCAAGTTGATCTTCAGTTACACCCGCTGCAGTTAGCTTCTGACTAATTTTATCCGAGTAAGAAATAACTTCGATGTACTCATCTAGATCATCGGGTGCGATTCCTGCGCCAACCAAAGCTGTTGGTAGCGCAGACTCTCCACCTACCTGCTCGATAATGCTGGCACGACGGGTATCGATCTCGGCCTTTGTGACATTGATATTAAGCTCTTTGCCAAGCTCGCTAAATAATGTTCGCAAGAGATGAAAACGAAGTTGTGAAATATTAAGCGCTGAACCTGTTTCTAGCTGCATCTGTGATGTATCAACCTTGGTGCGCTCTGAAAGAATCCCATCAATGCTTCCCTGAACAGTTGCCTGCGTAATCTTTATGTCGCCAACTGTTGCCGCTGCACCAACCTGCGAACAACCGGCTAATAGAAGTGTTGCCATTACTGCCGCAATTGTCAGGATCTTCTTCATTCTGTACTCGCTTTCGGTGCATCGCTCAATTGGTGTACGGCCTCGACGACCCAGGCCAGAAGAGAAGTATCCACTATTTCAGCAGCAATCTGTGACGGATCCCAAGAGGCAGCCTTCGGAAGGGCGACCAAGACCGTACTTGCCGCGCCTTTATAGAGCGAGCCTGGGTACAAACGTGTCAAACGTAACTGTCGAGATTCAGGAAGAAGTAATGGCGCAAGACGAAGGAATTTTCCTTGGACAACTACTTCAGTTAGCTTTGCAGCCTTTGCTTGTGCACGTAAAGCTGCAACCCCCAGTAAGGCCATCGCTTCATCTGGTAGTGCACCAAATCGATCAATTAACTCAGCTTCGATTGATGCAACATCACTTGGTGCCCTCACATCGGCCAATCGGCGATATAAATCAAGGCGCAAACGTTCACCAGGGACATAATCCGAAGATAAGTGAGCGTTGATTGGAAGTTCGACTTTACATTCCGAGACCTTTTCTTCAGTTTCGATGATCCCCGATTTATAATCTTGTACCGCTTCTCCGACCATTCGCATGTATAAATCAAATCCAACATCTGCAATATGACCTGATTGTTCCCCACCCAGTAGGTTTCCTGCTCCACGAATCTCTAAATCCTTAAGCGCAACTCTCATTCCTGAACCTAATTCAGTGTTTGTCGCAATTGTTTTTAAACGCTCATGAGCCAGCTCAGATAGTGGCTCATCATTTGAGTACAGGAAGTAGGCATAAGCACGCTCACGGCCGCGACCCACACGGCCGCGCAGCTGGTGAAGCTGAGACAATCCAAAGCGATCTGCACGCTCAACAATTAATGTATTTGCATTTTGAATATCCAAACCGCTTTCGACAATTGTTGTACAGACCAGTACATCAAAATCGCGGTTCCAAAAGGCAAGAATGACATCCTCTAAATCGCCTTCTGACATTTGGCCATGTGCAATTCGAATTCTGGCTTCGGGTACCAACTCCTTTAACCGAAGTGCGGTGCGATCAATGGTGTCTACCCGGTTATGCAGGTAAAAGATTTGACCATCGCGCAGTAACTCGCGGTGAATCGCGGCGGTTATCTGTGCTTCTTCAGCAGGACCTACATAGGTAAGAATTGGATGGCGCTCCTCTGGCGGAGTCGTAATGGTCGACATCTCGCGAATTCCGGTAACAGCCATCTCAAGTGTGCGTGGAATAGGTGTCGCAGACATAGCTAGTACATCAACAGTCGTGCGTAACTTCTTCAATGACTCCTTTTGTTCCACACCAAATCGTTGTTCCTCATCAACTACTACTAAACCTAGATCTTTAAATTGAACATCGTTTGACAGAATTCGATGTGTACCAACCACTACATCTACAGTTCCAGCGGCTAACCGCTCGAGGATCTCCTTGCTCTCTTTGGCGGTGTTGAACCGTGATAATCCAGCCACCTTTAGTGGAAAACCGGCATAACGTTCGGCAAAGGTTTTTGTATGTTGCTGCACCAGTAAAGTTGTAGGTACTAATACAGCTACCTGCTTGCCATCCTGCACCGCTTTAAATGCGGCGCGAATTGCGATCTCGGTCTTTCCATAACCAACATCCCCACAGATGATTCGATCCATTGGGTAAGGACGTTCCATATCCTGCTTAACATCATTGATTGTAGAGAGCTGATCCGGAGTTTCGATGTATGAGAAAGAGTCCTCCAGCTCTCGCTGCCACGGTGTATCTGGTGAAAATGCAAAGCCCGGCGAACTTGTACGGGCGGCGTAGAGACGGATAAGTTCTCCGGCAATTTGTCGCACCGCTTTGCGGGCACGGCCCTTTGCCTTTTGCCACTCACCACTGCCTATTCGGTGCACCGTAGGTGTTTCTCCACCAACGTACTTTGAGACTTGTTCTAGCGCATCAGTTGGAACAAAGACTCTGTCTCCGGGTTGACCACGCTTTGCCGGTGCATACTCAATAATCAAATATTCACGGGTGATCCCTGCAACTGTTCGTTCCAGCAGTTCGATGTAGCGACCGATTCCATGTTGTTCATGAACAACAAAATCTCCCGTTGTTAGCTCTAGTGGATCAATTGCTTGTTTACGCTTTGATGGCAACCGCTCTGCATCTTTAACGCTGCCTTTGCTACCAGTTAAATCTCGCTCAGTCATAAAGAAGAGCTGATCAACCGAGCTTTCAAAGCCATGTGCAATTACCGATGTTGTTAAGTGAATAACCCCCTTCGTGGGGGTTGTAAAGAGTTTTTCTGCGATCTGAACTGGAAGATCGGCACCACGCAAGAT